>NZ_JBEXZD010000141.1:0-19553 GCF_040628575.1 Streptomyces sp. NPDC006393 | reverse complement strand
ACCTCCGCTCTGCGGTCGGGCGGCGCGGGCGGCGAACGGTGGCGCGGGCGGCGAACGGCGGCGCGGGCGGGGTGCCGGCGGCGAGCGGCGGCGCTGGCGGCTCTGGCGGCGCGGGCGGGGTGCCGGCGGCGAACGGCGGCGCTGGCGGCGCTGCTGGCGCGGGCGGGGTGCCGGCGGCGAACGGTGGCGCGGGCGGTTCTGGCGGCGCGGGCGGGGTGCCGGCGGCGAACGGTGGCGCGGGCGGCGCGGGCGGGGTGCCGGCGGCGAACGGTGGCGCGGGCGGCGAACGGCGGCGAGCGGTGGCGCGGGCGGCGAACGGCGGCGAGCGGTGGCGCGGGCGGCGGGCGGGGGCGCCGTCCGTGCGTCGGCCGCACCCCGGGTGTGGTCGGCAGACGCCGCGACGCGCGGCCTCGTCGCACGGGACGCGGTACGAGCACACCCCGCCGGTCCGGCCGGGGCACGGCAGCCCAGGGGGCCGGACTCGCCATCCGGCGCCCGCGGGTCAGGTGCCGCGGACTTCGCCGGGGCGGCGCAGGCGCCGGATGACCGCGCGCAGTTCCGCGGTGCGGGCGGGGGAGGTCTCCTCCGCGGGGCGGGGAGCGGTGTCGGCCGTCCACAGGGCGAGTTCCGCGTCGCGCGGGCCGTACACGGTGTGCGGGGGGCCGTCGCCGAAGACGTGCACCGGGTGGGCCGGGTCCCAGGCCTCCCAGCCGGGGTCGCCCTCGGTGGCGAAGCGGACCCAGGCCGCGTGCATGGTGTCGGCCAGCTCCTGCGGGGCGCCCTCGCCCGCCAGCCTGCGGGACTCCGGTACGTCCCCGGTGTCGAAGACGAAGCCGAGTTCCAGGGCGTGGCAGGCGCCCAGGCCGGGCAGGAGGGACGGCCAGGCGAACTCGTAGACGTGGGCGGAGCCGGGGCGGGCGTCCGCCAGGCGGTGCAGCGGGCGGCGCAGCAGGTGGTCGGTGACCATCTGGCCGACGATCTCGGCGGCACCCGCCCGGGGCCGCAGCGACCGGTAGCCGCGGACCACCTCGTGTCCGCAGTGGCAGCGGGCCATGGCACCGGCCAGCGCGACCGGCCCGAGCCGGTCGACGCGCTCCAGCAGGCCACCGGGCACCAGCCACAGCAGGTACTCGTCGCGGGTCCAGCCCATGAGCAGGTCCGCGCCGCGTGCCGCCTCCCCGGCGATCAGCGCCTCCAGCGGGTCGCGGGGCACGAGGTCGCCGTCGACGACGATCCCGAAGGCGGGTCCGCCGAGCACCGGGCTGCTGAGCCGGCCGACCTCGGCCTGCGTGCGCAGCAGCAGGTCGCGGTCGACGGAGGCGAAGGCCTCGGCGGTGGCGGGCACCTTCAGCCGGGTCGCCATGCGGCGCACCATCCGGCGCACCTTGTCCCGGTCGGACGCCTCCGGAGGCCCGCTCTGCAGGACGGCACGCCGGAACAGGCCCTGGGCCTGCGGCGCGGCGATCAGGGCGCCGACGCTGATGGCGCCGGCCGACTGGCCGCACAGGGTGATCCGGTCGGGGTCACCCCCGAAGGCCTCGATCGAGTCGTGCACCCAGCGCAGCGCGGCGAGCTGGTCGCGCAGGCCCGGGTTGGCGGGCGCGTCCGGGAACAGTCCGTAGCCCTCCACACCCAGTCGGTAGTTGGCGGAGACCAGGACGACCCCGTCACGGGCGTAGGAGTGCCCGGCGTACACGGGCACGGCGGACGAGCCGCGGGTCAGCGCCCCGCCGTGCAGCCAGACCAGGACGGGCAGCCGTGCGCCCGGGCCCGGCTCGGGCGTCCACACGTTCAGGTTCAGGCAGTCGTCGCCGGGCACGGACGGGTCGGACAGATACTGGGCGAAGGCCTCGGAGTACGGTGGTTTGGGCGCGGTCGGCCCGAAGGAGCCCGCGTCCCGCACCCCGTCCCACGGCTCGGGCGGCACCGGCGGCCGGAACCGGCGGGGCCCGAACGGGGGCGCCGCGTAGGGAATCCCCCGGAACACGGCCACCCCGTGCTCGTATCTGCCGCGTACCGCGCCGTGGGGCGTTCTGACCACGGGATCCGTCTGGTCTGCCGTCATGTGCCCACCAGCCCTTCGCCGCGCTCGTGCACCAGCACCGGTAACACCAGAGCACCACGACGGCGCTCCGTATTCCGGCGCAGAAGGCCGAGATGGGGCCGTTCGGCGTACGCGGCCGGGCACGGTCCGCGTCGCTGCCGGGCCGATGAGGGCCGGTGAAGGGCTGGTGAAGGACCGGGGGATGCCCCGGCCTCCCACCGGCCCGCCGTTCACCGGCCGCGGCCGCTCACCGCCTCAGCCGCCGTCCTCCTCGTCGCCGTGTGCCGCGCCCACCAGGGCCTGCATCAGGTCGACGGCGCTGCCGTCGTGGTCGCTGCCCGCGGTGCCGCTGCCGGTCTGGACGTTCGCGGTGCGGTCGACCTCGAGGATCGAGTCGGCGTGCGAGTTGTCGACGACGGTGATCAGGCTGCTGCCCCCGGTCTCGTCCCCCGCCGTGGCCACGGGCGCCGTGGCGCCCAGCAGCGCCGCGGCGAGGACGGTCGCCGTACCCAGCCGGGGCACCGGTCCGCGCCCGCTCACACGCCCACGCCCACACCGGCGCTCGCGCCCGCGTCGGCGCCGGCGTCCGCGTCCGCGCTCACGCCCGCGCGCTCGGGTCGCCGGTGCGCCATGTTGCGCTCCAGCAGGCGCGTCGAGGCCTGTACGCCGATGCCGCGCGCCGTGTCCACCACGGGCAACCGGCCGTCGGCCCGCTTGAGTTCGGCGAGGGCGCTGTCCATCGCCTCGTGCGCGGCGAAGAGGCACGGAGTGCTGTAGATCGCGACGTCGACGCCGAGTTCGGACAGCTCGCCCAGGGACAGGCGCGGGGACTTGCCGCCGGCGATCTGGTTGAACAGCAGCGGCTTGCCGCCCACGGCCTCGCGCACCGTGCGGATCCACTCCACGCTGCGGATGCCGTCGACGAGGATCACATCCGCGTCCGTGGCCGCCAGGGCCTTGGCCCGGCGCAGGATGTCGGCCTCGTCGGTGGCGTCGGTGCGTGCCACCACGACCAGGTCGTGCCGGGTGGCCAGCACCTTCTCCAGCTTGGCGAGGTACTCGTCGAGCGGCAGCACCTGCTTGCCGTCGGCGTGCCCGCACCGGCGCGGCCGCTTCTGGTCCTCCAGGATCACGCCGGAGGCCCCGATCCGCTCCAGCCCCTCCACCACGTGGCAGGCGACCTCGGGATCGACGTAGCCGTCGTCGATGTCGACCAGCAGGTGGTGGGTGGGGAACGCGCCCCGCAGTCGCTGGACGAACGCCACCATGTCCGGCCAGGCGATGAAGCCGATGTCCGGCAGTCCGTAGTACGACGCGGCGAAGCCGAACCCGGAGACGAACATGCCGTCGTAGTGCTCGGCCGCGATCGACGCCGAGTACATGTCGTACACACCGATCAGCGGGGTGGTACCCGGCGCGGTGATCTGCTCACGCAGCTTCTTCCCGTACGTCAAGGCGTAACTCCTCGGGTGCGATGGGGGGTTGTCGGGCGACACGGCAGCCCTTTGCCGAGACAAAAGCTTCCCGTGGTCAGTGGCGGAGACCACCATGGGCAGCCCTTTACTCACCCCAACGGCGCAACGGCTTCACCGGAGAAACGTCACTGAAGCGCCACCGGAACGTCGCAGGTGGACGCGTCGCGCACGTCCGATTCGTTCAAGACCGGCGGTCGGGGCCGTGCCTAGCGTGGCCGTATGACGACTCCACGATTCGCCGTGATCGGCCTGGTCGCCTCCGACCTGGCCGCCTCCCTGGCCTTCTACCGCCGCCTCGGGCTCGAATTCCCGGAGGGCGCCGAGGAAGAGCCGCACGTCGAGGCAGAGTTGCCCGGCGGCCTGACCCTCGCGCTGGACACCGAGGCCACCGTCCGCTCCTTCCACCCCGCGTGGCGGCCCCCGTCAGGGGGCGGCAGGGTCGGGCTCGCCTTCCGGTGCGCCTCGCCCGCGGAGGTGGACGCGGTGTACGAGGACCTGGTCGGCGCCGGGTACCACGGGGAGCTCAAGCCGTGGGACGCGTTCTGGGGGATGCGGTACGCGGTCGTGCACGACCCGGACGGCAACGGCGTGGACCTGTTCGCCGCGCTACCCGAGAGCGAGTAGGTCGCGCAGCGGCATGCCGGTCAGCTCCCGTACGTTCCGGGCGAGATGGGCCTGGTCGGCGAAGCCGGCCCGGACCGCGGTCTCGGCGAACGGCACCCCGGCCCGCGCCAGTGCCAGGGCGCGTTGCAGGCGCAGGACGCGGGCCAGCGTCTTGGGGCCGTAGCCGAAGGCGGCCAGTGAGCGGCGGTGCAACCGGCGGGCGCCCAGACCGAGTTCGTCGGCGGTGGCGGTGACCGGGCGGCCCGCGTCCAGGGCCGCGACGAGGTGCCGCAGCAGCGGGTCGGGCGGGCCCGTCGCGGCGGCCAGTTCGAGGGCCGCCTCCTCGAGCGCAGCGGCCGGGTCCGGCGCCGCCTCCAGGCGTGCGCTCAGCCGCCGGACCCGCGCCGCGGGCCACAGCTCGGCCAGTTCGACACGCCGGTCGCGCAGCTCGTGGGCGGCCACGCCGAGGTAGCCGGGCGCCGTGCCGGGGAAGAACCGCAGCCCGGCCCAGCGCGCGGGCGGTCCCGCGGGGACGTAGGCACGTGTGTCCGGCCCGGCGACCAGCAGCCGTCCCTCGCTCCACAGCAGATCCATGCACCCGTCGGGCAGCACGGGCCGAACCCCGGCACCGGGACCGGCTCCGGGACCGGCTCCGGGACCGGCCTCGGACCCCGCCGGGCCCTTCGTCCACACCACCGCGCCGGCCAGCCGGGAGGGCCGCTCCGCGTACCCGCCACCGACCGCCCCCGCGGACGTCTCGACAGCCACGTGAGCCACGTACCCGAGGCTAGTGACCCCGCCGTCACTTCTCCCACTTCTGGGGGGAGGAACCGTTCTGGCTCTCCTTGTGCGGGCTGCGGGGCTGGGTGGCCCTGGCGTGGGCGCGCAGGCGGGCGGTGACGTCCTCGTGGGGCAGGAAACGGGACCAGCGCTCGGGGAACTCGGAGGGCATGTCGGGGTCGTCGCCGCCGTCGGGGTCGGCCTCGCGGGCGGCGGCGGCACGGGCGACGTACTCGGCGATCTGCGCCTCGCGCACCCGCTCGTTGGCGGCGCGGGCCGCGGCCGTCGCGGCGGCCGGCCAGACCCGGTCGATGGCCGCGTTGACCGCGGCCCCGACGAGCACGGCGAACGCGGACACACCGATCCACAGCAGCACGGCGACCGGCGCGGCCAGTGAGCCGTAGATGGTGGGGCCCTCGACGGTGCTGGTGAGGTAGATGCGCAGCAGGAAGCTGCACACCACCCACATGGCCAGGGCGACCAGGGCCCCCGGCACGTCCTCGATCCACGGCGAGCGCACCGGCACGGACACGTGGTACAGCGTGGTCAGGAAGGCGACGGACAGCACGATGACCACCGGCCAGTACAGGACCTGGACCACGGTCGTCGACCAGGGCACCACGCGCACCACCGCGTCCGGTCCCGCGACCATCAGCGGCAGCGCGACCGAGCCGATCAGCAGCGCCACGACGAACAGCAGGAACGCCATCAGCCGGGTCCTGACGATGCCGCGCACACCGTCCAGGCCGTACATCACGGTGATGGTGTCGATGAAGACGTTCACCGCGCGGGAGCCCGACCACAGCGCGAACACGAACCCGATGGAGATCACATCGGGTCTGCCGCCCTTCATCACGTCCCGCAGGATCGGCTGGGTGATCTCCTTCACGCCCTGGTCGGACAGGACCGTGCGGGAGGCGTCGAGGATGTTGCGCTCCAGGCTGGCGATGGTGTGGGCGCCGGTCCAGCTGTCGACGTAGAAGAGCAGCGCGATGAGGCTGAGCAGCAGCGGCGGCACGGACAGCAGGGTGAAGAACGCGGCCTCGGCGGCCAGCCCGAGGATCCGGTACTCCATGCACGAGTTGACGGTGTCCTTGAGCAGCAGCCAGGCGGTCCTGCGTTTGGAGACGTTCCGGTAGAGGGCACGGGCCCTGTGGAGGCGGCCGGACGGCCTGTCGGGGGTATCACTGGCATGCTGCACGCCCTAAAGGTATCCCTGTCCAGCCGGGTCCCTCTCGCCGGTGACCGTGTGGTGACCGGCGGCGTACCGCGAGGTAGGTTCCGTTCCATGGCAGCCAGCACTCACTCCGTGACGAACCAGGCACCCCCGCTGGTCGGCTACGACGTCTTCACCGCCGACCGGGCGCTGGCCGAGGCGGTCGAGCGGCACGTCGACGCCGCTGTGCTCGACGAGGTGCGCGGCGAGCTGTCGGCGCTCGGACGCTCGGCGGGCTCCGCCCAGGTGCAGGAGTGGGGCGCGCAGGCCAACGAGAACCCGCCGCGCCTGCGCACCCACGACCGCTACGGCCACCGTGTCGACGAGGTCGACTTCCACCCGGCCTGGCACCGGCTGCTCGGCAAGGGGGTCGCGGCGGGCCTGACGGCCGCCTGGGGCCGTCCCGCGGGGCAGGTGCGGCGGGCGGCCGGGTTCCTGGTGTGGTCGCAGGTGGAGGCGGGCAACGGCTGCCCGCTGTCGATGACGCACGCGGCGGTGCCCGCGCTGCGCACCGACCCGGAGCTGGCCGCCGAGTGGGAGCCGCGCCTGACCTCCATGGTCTACGACCGTGAGCTGCGGCCCGCGCGCCTGAAGGCCGGGGTGCTGTTCGGGATGGGCATGACCGAGAAGCAGGGCGGCAGCGACGTACGGGCCAACACCACCTCGGCGCGGCCGCTCGCCGAGGCCGGGGCGTACGAGCTGACCGGGCACAAGTGGTTCTGCTCGGCGCCGATGTCGGACGCCTTCCTGGTGCTCGCGCAGGCCCCGGGCGGGCTCACCTGCTTCCTGGTGCCGAGGATCCTGGAGGACGGCAGCCGCAACGTGTTCCTCGTCCAGCGGCTCAAGGACAAGATGGGCAACCGGTCGAACGCCTCCGCCGAGGTCGAGTTCGCCGGGACGTGGGCGCGCCGGGTCGGCGAGGAGGGGCGCGGGGTGCGCACCATCATCGGGATGGTGGCGGCGACCCGGCTGGACTGCGTGCTCGGTTCGGCGGGGCTGATGCGGCAGGCCGTGGCGCAGGCGGTGCACCACTGCACGTACCGGGAGGCGTTCGGCGGGCCGCTCGTCGACAAGCCGCTGATGCGCAACGTCCTGGCCGACCTGGCGCTGGAGTCGGAGGCGGCGACCACGCTGGCGCTGCGACTGGCGGCGGCCTGTGACGACGGCGGCGAGCAGGAGCGGGCGCTGCTCAGGATCGCGGTGCCGGCCGCCAAGTACTGGGTGACCAAGCGGTGCGCGCCGCTCGCGGTGGAGGCCGCCGAGTGCCTGGGCGGCAACGGGTACGTGGAGGAGTCAGGCATGCCCCGCCTGGTGCGGGAGTCGCCGCTGAACTCGATCTGGGAGGGCGCCGGCAACGTCCAGGCGCTGGACGTGCTGCGGGCGCTGCGGCGGGAGCCGGAGGCGTTCGACGCGTATCTGCGGGAGGTGGGCCGGGCGCGCGGCGCCGACCACCGCCTCGACACGGCGATCAAGAACCTGCTCACGGAACTCGCCGACCTGGAGGGCGTCGAGGCCCGCGCCCGGCGCCTGGTCGAGCGGCTCGCGCTGGTGCTCCAGGGGTCGCTGCTGGTGCGGTACGCGCCGCCGGAGGTCGCGGACGCGTTCTGCGCCGCGCGGCTGGGCGGCGACGGCGGCGCGGCCTTCGGCACGCTGCCGCACACGCTGCCCCTCGCGGCGCTGGTGGAGCGGGCGCGCCCGGTGCCGTGACGCGGCCACCGAAAAGATCCGGCCTCTGTGGGCTGCCTGGCATCCGGCGTCCGGCATAGGCCAGGTGTCCGATCTCCGGCGTAGCGCCCCGGCATCCGGCGCTCGGCGTAGGGCGGGTTCCGGACACCACGCGGGGGTGGTGCTGCGCCGACACGGCACCACCCCCGCCGCGGCCCCGTTGCAGGCCACGGACGCCGCACACGGCGGCGCTGAACAAGTTTCAACCACCGTGCGCCTGTTCACCAGGGTTGCAAGGGGTTGCAACTCGCCCGTCCGGTATGGCCGGAGCCGGTCCCTCCGGCGCCGGTGAACGGCAGTATGAACCGCACAGTCGGGAAGGCCGCCGACACATGGCCGGAACATTCCGGGGAAACCGGTGGTCGGTGGCCCCTCGTGGCGGGAGGACCCAGTGGCGAAGGCGCCGTTGGACGTGGACGTGACGCGGATCGCCGCCGTCGACGCGGCGCGGGCGGCGCGGCTGCTCAGCGAGGTGCGCTCGGCGGCGCTCGCGGGGCAGCGTACGCAGGTGGCCCCGCGTCCGGTGATCGGGCAGTCCTGGGAGCGCGTGCTGCGCACGGGCATCGATCCCGACCACGGCCTGAACTCCCGGCTGCTGCCCCGCGAGGAGGTGGAGCGGCGGCGCGAGGCGTCTGCGCTGCGGCATGTGCTGCCGGTGCTGCGCGAGGGGCTGCTGTCCGTCGCCGACGTCGCCCAGCACATCATGGTCGTCGCCGACGAGGACGGCCGGGTGCTGTGGCGCGAGGGCCATCCCTCGGTGCTGCGCAAGGCCGACGGGCTCGGGTTCGAACTCGGCGCCGACTGGCGGGAGGACGTGGTCGGCACCAACGGCGTCGGCACCCCGGCGGTGGTGCGCCGGCCCGTGCAGGTCTTCGCCTCCGAGCACTTCGTCCGCTCGCACACCACCTGGACCTGTACCGGCGCCCCCGTCACCGACCCCCGCGACGGCCGGCTGCTCGGCGTGGTGGACGTCAGCGGGCCCCTGGAGACCATGCATCCGGCGACGCTGGCCTGGGTGGACTCGGTGGCCAAGCTGGCCGAGGCGCGGCTGCGGGAGTTGCACCTGAGCGCGCTGGAGCGGCTGCGCGCGGTGGCCGCGCCGGTACTGGCCCGGCTGGACGGCCGGGCGGCGGTGGTGGACCGGGACGGCTGGACGGCGGCGGTGGCCGGGATGCCGTACACCCCGCGCATCCCGCTGCCCAAGTCCGCTGCCCCGGGCCGCCGGTGGCTGCCGGCGGTCGGCCTGTGCTCCCTGGAGCCGCTGGCGGGCGGCTGGTTGGTGCGGGCCGACGAGGAGGTGGCCGTGCACGGCGACGCCCGGATCGTGCTGGACCTCACCCGCGCCCGGCGCTGGTCGGTGGCGGTCTCGGGGGGCGCGGGCTCCTGGTCGCACGAACTGAGCCCCCGCCACGCCGAACTGCTCTACCTGCTGGCCCTGCACCCGGACGGGCGCAGCGCGGCGGACCTGGCCGAGGCGGTGTTCGGCGACCCGGCCCGCACGGTCACCGTCCGGGCCGAGATGTCCCGGGTACGGCGGTATCTGGGCGCCTTCCTCGAACACCGGCCCTACCGCTTCCGCGAGGGCGCCGAGGTCCGGGTGCTCCTCCCGGACGACCCCCGCGACCTGCTGCCGCACTCGACGGCCCCAGCGGTACGCCGGACCGGCACGGCACCCTCCGCACCCTGAACCGACCCGTCACCGGCCGGCCTGACACCGGGCGCGGCTCCGCGAGCCGACCTGACACGAGGCGCGGCTCCGCGAGCCGGCCCGGCACGAGGCGCGGCTCCGCGAGCCGGCCCGGCACGAGTCCACGCGCCCCGAGCCGGCGAGGCACGAGTGGCCGTGACACGACTCGCTCCCACTCGCTCCGACTCGAGCCCGCGTGCCGCACGTCGCCGTGACATGACTCGACGAGGCGAGAGTGACCGAGACACGACTCGGTGAGGTGAGAGTGACCGTGACGCGAGACGCCCCGCCACGAGTCGGCGACGCACGAGTGACCCTGACGCACGTCGCCCCCGCCACGAGTCGCCCCGGCACGAAGCGCCCTGCCACGAATCGCCCTGCCGCCGGTCCGCGAGGGCGCGCGACGCCCGGACGCACACTCGCCCCGCCACGAAGCGCCCCGCCCCGGATCCACGTGAGGCGAGTCGCCCCGGCGCGAGGGCGTGGGCCCGAGTAGTCCCGGCGTGGCATCTTCCGCATATTTGCGGGGTCTTCGTCCTGCGGCGGGCGGGACTGCCGTAGCATCGCGTGCGCGCCGCCGTATTCCGCTCCTCGGCCAACGCTCGGAACGTCCCGCGCAGTTGGACCGCCTCGGCCGGAGGGCGTCCCGAGGCGGACCGAGCCCTGAAAAGGGGGGTTGGATGAAGCAACGCGGCAGACACCGCCGCCGCAGGCGGGGCAGGGCGTTGCGCGCGGTGCTGGCCGGGGCCGGGCTCGCACTGACCGCCACCGCCACCCTGATCAGCGCCTCCCAGGCCACGGTCGCCGAGGACCCCGGCGCCCTGAAACCGCTCACCTCGTCCGCCGAGCTGGGCCGGCTGCGGCTGACGGAGCAGCTGGTGCCGGAGCGGTCCCTGAACCGGCTGGAGGCGGCGATGGGCCGCCCGGCCGGTGTCGACGCCGTGCTGGCCGGCGCCGACCAGGAGCTGCGCACCGAGGACGCCTGCACGGCCGGGGAGAAGAAGGCGCTGCCCGTCGAACCGGAGGCCACGCGCGCCTACTGCTGGGACACCGCCGACGCCGCCACGCGCCGCTGGCGGCCGGAGTCGGTGACCACGTCCGGCGACGCCGACGCCTACGGCGGGTGGGGCGCGCACCGGGTGATCCTCTCCGGCTGGACGCGCGAGGGCGGCGGTCCCATGGACCACGACCTGGCCCGGGTGGCGTTCGTGAACGCCGACGACCCCGCCCGCCTCACCTACACCTGGGCCCTGCTGGCCGTGCCCGTCGACGGCGGACGGGACTACCGCGGCCTCGCCTCGCATGTGTCGGGGATGGTCTGGTACCGGGACAAGCTGCTGGTCACCACCTCCGGCAGCGAACCCGACGCGCTGTACGTCTACGACCTGCGCCGCATCCAGCGCGCCACCGTCACCACCGATGCGATCGGCCGGGTGCCCGGCGGCTGGTCGGCGTACGGCTACCGGTGGGTGCTGCCCGCGGTCGCCTCCTACCGTCCGGCACAGGGGCAGTGCGGCGGCGCGACCGGCACGGCCCGCGCGGCCGGTACGACGACCGGCTCCGAACTCCCCTGCCCCGACGGTCTCTCCCTCGATGGCACCTCCACCCCGGCCAGTCTCGTCGCGAGCGAGCCGACGGCCGGCGGCAGTGGCGGGCACACGCGTCTGTGGCGGTACTCCTTCAGCACGGACCCGGCCCGCTCCGGTCTGCTGGCCGCCGACTCCACCGGGACCGTGACCGCCGACGAGGCGTACGAGACGAAGACGGACGGCGTACGAGGCGTGCTCTCGCACCGCACGGGTCCGACGGGCCCCGCCCGCTGGTACCTGAGCCGGGCGGCCGGGCCGTCCGGCGCTCACGGCACTCTGTGGCGGCAGGACCTGCACGGCGCCGGGGCGGCGCGGTGCGGATCGTCCGACGACACGCACCGCTGCTGGGGAGACGGCGCCGGCTCCCTGTCCTACTGGGAGGCGACCGGCGAGCTGTGGTCGCTGTCCGGACGGACCCTGTTCGCGCTGCCGCTGTCCTCGGTCGACCGGGAGCTGCGGTAGGACGGCACGGGCGGACGCGGGGCAGGGCCGGGGACGGACCCGATCGACACAGGCCCGGCCCGGATGATTCCCTGACCGGCATGACGCACATCGCCGTGACCACCTGGTCCCTGGAGCAGACCGCTCCCACCGACCTCCTCCCGGCCGCCACACCCGAGGGGGATGTCCGGATCGTCCGTTCCGAGGTACCGTCGCCCGAGTTCAACCGGTTCCTGTACGCCTCGGTCGGCGGCGACATCCGCTGGACGGACCGGCTCGGCTGGAGCTACGCCCGGTGGCGGGAGTACCTGGAGCGTCCGGCTGTCGAGACCTGGGTGGCGTACGACCGGGGCACACCGGCGGGGTACGTCGAGCTGGAGGCGCAGGACGACGGAGTGGTGGAGATCGTCTACTTCGGGCTGATCCCGGCCTTCCGCGGCCGGCGGATCGGCGGGCACCTGCTGTCGTACGGCACCGCCCGCGCCTGGGACCTCGCGGACCGCTGGCCGGGGCTGGCCACGACCAAGCGGGTGTGGCTGCACACGTGCAGCAAGGACGGCGAGTACGCGATGGAGAATTACCAGCGCCGCGGCTTCCAGCTCTTCGACACCAGGGTCGAGGAGGAACCGGAGGTGGCGAATCCGGGCCCCTGGCCGGGCGCCCACGCCGACTGACCCCACCTGACCTGGGCGGCCCCGGCCGCCTTCGGGGTATGTGATCAACGACACCCTTGTCTCTCATCGCGAGACAAGGGTGTCCGCATCTTGGATAAAGCTGGACTGTGTCCAGATCGCCGTGCCACGCTGCGGTCATGTCTGGAACTGGAATCGCCTTGGTGAGTCGACGGCACGTCGACCTCGGCCGCATGTCCAGCGCCATCTGTCCGGCGAGCTGACCCGGCCACAGTGGCCTCGAGCCACGGGCCGTATACCGCCGGATCTCTCGTTTCTCCTCCCCGCGCAATGACGCGCACGCCTGCCTGTCTGCCCGTGCGCTCGCATCCGCGCAGGTCAGAGCCGCATTCTCCGCTGTCCCGAAGGACGTATCGACCATGGCCGCCTCTTCGCAGAACTCCGTCGCGCCCCGCCGCAAGGTGAGCCGCCATCGTGGCGAGGGACAGTGGGCCGTGGGGCACCTGACCCCGCTCAACGGCAACGAGCAGCTGAAGAAGGACGACGACGGTCTCAATGTGCGGACACGCATTGAGACGATCTACTCCAAGCGTGGCTTCGACTCCATCGACCCCAACGACCTGCGGGGACGCTTCCGCTGGTGGGGTCTCTACACCCAGCGCCGCCCCGGGATCGACGGCGGCCGCACCGGTGTGCTGGAGCCCGAGGAGCTCGAGGACGAGTACTTCATGATGCGCGTCCGCATCACAGGCGGCCGGCTGACCACCGAGCAGCTGCGGGCGATCGGCGAGGTCTCCGAGACGTACGCCCGGGGCACCGCGGACATCACCGACCGACAGAACATCCAGTTCCACTGGGTGCGCATCGAGGACGTGCCCGCCATCTGGGAACGCCTGGAGGCGGTCGGCCTGTCCACCACCGAGGCCTGCGGCGACTGCCCGCGCGGCATGCTCGGCTCCCCGGTCGCCGGAGTCGCCGAGGACGAGATCATCGACGGCACGGCCGCGCTGAACGAGATCGTCCGCCGCTACATCGGCGACCCCCGTTTCTCCAACCTGCCGCGCAAGTACAAGACGGCCGTCTCCGGCTCCCCGCTGCTGGACGTCGCCCACGAGATCAACGACATCTCCTTCGTCGGCGTGGTCCACCCCGAGCACGGCCCCGGCTTCGACCTGTGGGTCGGCGGCGGTCTGTCCACCAACCCCAGGTTCGGGGTGCGCCTCGGCGCCTGGGTGCCCGAGGCGGAGGTGCCGGAGGTGTGGGAGGCGGTCACGTCCGTCTTCCGCGACTACGGCTACCGGCGGCTGCGCAACCGGGCCCGGCTGAAGTTCCTGATCGCCGACTGGGGCGCGGAGAAGTTCCGTCAGGTCGTCGAGGACGAGTACCTGGGCCGCAAGCTCCTCGACGGACCGGCGCCCGAGATGCCCGCCCAGCAGTGGCGTGACCACATCGGCGTG
The DNA here is from genome assembly GCF_040628575.1 of Streptomyces sp. NPDC006393. Classification (NCBI taxonomy): domain Bacteria; kingdom Bacillati; phylum Actinomycetota; class Actinomycetes; order Kitasatosporales; family Streptomycetaceae; genus Streptomyces; species Streptomyces sp. NPDC006393. The sequence goes on along the minus strand of NZ_JBEXZD010000141.1, from coordinate 5,904 downwards.
CACCGCCAGAAGGACGGCCGGTTCTACGTCGGCTTCGCCCCGCGCGTCGGGCGGATGGACGGCTCGCTGCTCACCAAGGTCGCCGAACTGGCCGAGGAGCACGGCTCGGGGCGGGTGTCCACCACGGTCGAACAGAAGATGATCATCCTGGACGTCCCGCAGGACCGCGTCGACTCGCTGGTCGACGGCCTGGAGGCGCTGGACCTCAGGGTCAGCCCCTCGACCTTCCGGCGCGGCACGATGGCCTGCACGGGCATCGAGTTCTGCAAGCTCGCCATCGTGGAGACCAAGGAGCGCGGCAGCGACCTCATCGACGAACTCGAGCGCCGGCTGCCCGACTTCGACGAGCCGCTCACCATCAACATCAACGGCTGCCCCAACGCCTGCGCCCGCATCCAGACCGCGGACATCGGCCTCAAGGGCCAGCTGGTCGTCGACGCCGAGGGCAACCAGGTCGGCGGCTACCAGGTCCACCTGGGCGGCGCGCTCGGCCTGGAGCCCTCCTTCGGCCGCAAGGTCCGCGGCCTGAAGGTGACCTCCGCCGAGCTGCCCGACTACATCGAGCGCGTCCTCAAGCGCTACCTCGCCGAGCGCGAGACCGGCGAGCGCTTCGCGGTCTGGGCCGCCCGAGCTTCCGAGGAGGCGCTGTCGTGAGCGAGCGGGCCGCGCCCTTCTACTGCCCCTACTGCGGCGAGGAGGACCTGCGCCCCGGCGAGCAGGGCCACGGCGCCTGGGAGTGCGCCGCGTGCAACCGGGCCTTCCAGCTGAAGTTCCTCGGGCTGCTGGCCCGGGGGCTCCACCAGGCGGCTGACAACGGAGGGGAAGAGTCGATATGACGACGGCTCAGCACAAGCGCACCGCCGATGAGTTGAAGGTGCTGGCCGAGCAGGCCGGACGCGATCTGGAGGACGCCTCCGCGCTGGAGATCCTCCGGTGGGCGGCCGAGACGTTCGGCAAGCGGTTCTGTGTGACCTCCTCCATGGAGGACGCGGTGGTCGCCCACCTCGCCTCCCGGGCGATGCCCGGCGTGGACGTGGTGTTCCTCGACACCGGCTACCACTTCCCGGAGACCATCGGCACCCGCGACGCCGTCGAGGCCGTGATGGACGTGAACGTCATCACCCTCACCCCGCGGCAGACGGTCGCCGAGCAGGACGCCGAGTACGGCCCCAGGCTCCACGACCGCGACCCGGACCTGTGCTGCCGGCTGCGCAAGGTGCTGCCGCTGGAAGAGGGGCTCAAGGACTACGACGCCTGGGCGACCGGGCTGCGCCGCGACGAGTCCCCGACCCGGGCGAACACGCCCGTGGTCGGCTGGGACGACAAGCGCCGGAAGGTGAAGATCTCCCCCATCGCACGGTGGTCACAGGAAGATGTGGCAGCGTACGTGGCCGAGCACGGAGTCCTCACCAACCCGCTGCTGATGGACGGCTATGCCTCCATCGGCTGTGCCCCGTGCACCCGGCGGATCCTCCAGGGCGAGGACGCACGCGCCGGACGCTGGGCGGGCCGCGCCAAGACCGAGTGCGGGCTGCACGGATGACCACGACACACATTCAGGAGAACCACGTGACCACCGGAGCCACCGTATGGCTCACGGGTCTGCCGAGTGCCGGCAAGACCACCATCGCGCACGAGCTGGCCGGACGGCTGCGTGAGGAGGGCCACCTCGTCGAGGTGCTCGACGGCGACGAGATCCGCGAGTTCATCTCGGCGGGGCTCGGCTTCGGCCGCGAGGACCGGCACACCAACGTGCAGCGCATCGGCTTCGTGGCCGAGCTCCTCGCCCGCAACGGCGTCAAGGTGCTCGTCCCGGTCATCGCGCCGTACGCGGACAGCCGCGACGCGGTGCACAAGCGGCACGAGGCGAACGGCACGACATACCTGGAGGTGCACGTCGCGACGCCGGTCGAGGTGTGCTCCGTACGCGATGTGAAGGGCCTGTACGCCAAGCAGGCCGCGGGCGAGCTGACCGGACTGACGGGCGTCGACGACCCGTACGAGGAGCCCGAGTCGCCCGACCTGCGGATCGAGTCGCAGAACCAGACCGTGCAGGAGTCCGCGGCGTCGGTGTACGCCCTGCTCAGCGAAAGGGGACTGGCATGACGACCACCGTCGCCGAGGTCGAGGAGGGCACGGACAGCCCGTACGCCCTCTCCCACCTGGACGCGCTGGAGTCGGAGGCGGTGCACATCTTCCGCGAGGTGGCGGGCGAGTTCGAGAACCCGGTGATCCTGTTCTCCGGGGGCAAGGACTCCATCCTCATGCTGCACCTGGCGCTGAAGGCGTTCGCGCCGGCGCCGGTGCCGTTCGCTCTGCTGCACGTGGACACCGGGCACAACTTCCCCGAGGTGCTGGACTTCCGGGACCGGACCGTGGCGCAGCACGGCCTGCGTCTGCATGTGGCGTCCGTGCAGGACTACATCGACCGGGGTGTGCTCAAGGAGCGCCCGGACGGCACCCGCAACCCGCTGCAGACGCTTCCGCTGACCGAGAAGATCCAGGCGGAGAAGTTCGACGCGGTCTTCGGCGGCGGGCGCCGGGACGAGGAGAAGGCCCGCGCCAAGGAGCGGGTGTTCTCGCTGCGCGACGAGTTCTCCCAGTGGGACCCGCGCCGCCAGCGCCCCGAGCTGTGGAACCTGTACAACGGCCGCCACGCCCCGGGCGAGCATGTCCGGGTCTTCCCGCTGTCCAACTGGACCGAGCTGGACGTGTGGCAGTACATCGCACGGGAGGGCATCGAGCTGCCCGCGATCTACTTCGCCCACGAGCGCGAGGTGTTCAACCGCAACGGCATGTGGCTGACCGCCGGCGAGTGGGGCGGCCCCAGGGACGGCGAGACCGTCGAGAAGCGGCAGGTGCGCTACCGCACCGTCGGCGACATGTCCTGCACGGGTGCCGTCGACTCCGACGCGGTGACGCTGGAGCAGGTCATCACCGAGATCGCCGCCTCCCGGCTCACCGAGCGCGGCGCCACCCGCGCCGACGACAAGCTCTCCGAGGCCGCGATGGAAGACCGCAAGCGCGAGGGGTACTTCTAGTCATGACCAGCACCACCGAACCCACCGAGCCGCTGTCGGTCGAGCAGCTGTCGGAGACCACCCTGCTGCGGTTCGCGACCGCCGGCTCCGTCGACGACGGCAAGTCCACGCTCGTCGGGCGTCTGCTGCACGACTCCAAGTCGGTCCTCGCCGACCAGCTGGAGGCCGTGGAGCGCGCCTCCGCCAGCCGCGGCCAGGACGCCCCGGACCTGGCGCTGCTCACCGACGGCCTGCGCGCCGAGCGCGAGCAGGGCATCACCATCGACGTCGCCTACCGCTACTTCGCCACCCCGCGCCGCCGCTTCATCCTGGCCGACACTCCGGGCCATGTGCAGTACACGCGGAACATGGTCACCGGCGCCTCCACCGCCGAGCTGACGGTCATCCTGGTCGACGCCCGCAACGGCGTCGTCGAGCAGACCCGCCGCCACGCCGCCATCGCCGCCCTGCTGCGCGTCCCGCACGTCGTCCTCGCCGTGAACAAGATGGACCTGGTCGGCTACGAGGAGAAGGTCTTCGCCGCGATCGCCGAGGAGTTCACGGCGTACGCCACCGATCTGGGCGTCCCGGAGGTCACCGCCGTCCCGATCTCCGCGCTCGTGGGTGACAACGTGGTGGAGCCCAGCGCGCACATGGACTGGTACGGCGGCCCGACCGTGCTGGAGCACCTGGAGACGGTGCCGGTCAGCCACGACCTGGCGCACTGCCACGCGCGGCTGCCCGTGCAGTACGTGATCCGGCCGCGGAGCGCGGAGCACCCGGACTACCGGGGCTACGCCGGACAGATCGCCGCCGGTTCCTTCCGCGTCGGCGACCCGGTCACCGTCCTGCCGTCGGGCCGCACGACCCGGATCTCCGGCATCGACCTGCTGGGCACCCCGGTCGACGTGGCCTGGACGACGCAGTCGGTGACGGTCCTGCTGGAGGACGACATCGACGTCTCGCGCGGCGATCTGATCGTGCCGAGCAAGGACGCGCCCGCGACCACCCAGGACGTGGAGGCGACGGTCTGCCATGTCGCCGACGCCCCGCTGACCGTCGGGCACCGGGTGCTGCTCAAGCACGGCACCCGCACGGTCAAGGCCATCGTGAAGGACATCCCCTCCCGGCTCACCCTCGACGACCTGTCGCTGCACCCGCACCCGGGGCGGCTCGTCGCCAACGACATCGGCCGGGTGAAGATCCGCACCGCCGAGCCGCTGCCGGTCGACTCCTACGCCGGCTCCCGCCGCACCGGCTCGTTCATCCTGATCGACCCCTCCGACGGCACCACGCTGACCGCCGGCATGGTCGGCGAGTCCTTCGCCGCACCGGAACCGGTCAAGGACGCCTCGGAAGAGGACGGCTGGGACTTCTGACCATGAACTCCTCGGATTTCTACTCGATGTTCGCGAAAGAGGGCGGCCGGGTCGGCAGCGGCGCCCTCGGCAGCGGGCAGGGCGGAGTGGGGCGATGTGTGCGCTGACGCACGCGCGCTGTCCGCGCGCCCTCACCCCCCGCCGACGTAGACGAAGACCTGCCGATCTCCCGGCCGCGACCTGAGAGACCGTGACCGCCGGGCCAACGAGAGGACAGCCTCCCGTGCCTGCCACCCGCTCATCCTTGTTCCGCCGCGGCCTCGCCGTGCTCGTCGCTCTTCCGCTCCTGACCCTGGCCGCCTGCGGCTACGGCTCGAAGGCCGCGGACGGCACCGCCGAGCAGAAGATCGCCGCCGGCGCCAAGAAGATCGACGGGCTCGACTCCGTCACGATCGGCTACTTCGGCAACGTCACCCACGCGACCGCGCTCGTCGGCCACCAGAAGGGCTTCTTCCAGAAGGCACTCGGGGCCACGAAGGCCGAGTACCAGGTCTTCAACGCCGGCCCGTCCGAGATCGAGGCCCTGAACGCCGGGTCCGTCGACATCGGCTGGATCGGCCCGTCCCCGGCGGTCAACGGCTACACCAAGGCGGACGGCAAGAACCTGCGGATCATCGGCGGTTCGGCCTCCGGCGGCGTCAAGCTCGTCGTCGACCCGAAGAAGATCAAGTCCCTGAAGGACGTCAGGGGCAAGAAGATCGCCACCCCGCAGCTGGGCAACACGCAGGACGTGGCGTTCCTGAACTGGATCGCGGAGCAGGGCTGGAAGGTCGACCCGCAGAGCGGCAAGGGCGATGTGTCGGTGGTCCGCACCGACAACAAGATCACCCCGGACGCCTACAGGTCCGGCTCCATCGACGGTGCCTGGGTGCCGGAGCCGACCGCCTCCAAGCTGGTCGCCGAGGGCGCCAAGGTGCTGCTGGACGAGTCGTCGCTGTGGCCCGGCAACAAGTTCGTGATCACGAACATCATCGTGTCGCAGAAGTTCCTGAGGGAGCACCCCAAGGCCGTCGAGGCGGTGCTGAAGGCCTCGGTCGACACCAACAAGTGGATCAACGCGCACCCGGACGAGGCGAAGGCGGCGGCGAACGAGCAGCTGGCGGTCGACTCCGGCAAGGCACTGCCCGCCGACGTCATGGACCCGGCGTGGAAGTCCCTCAGCCTCACCGACGACCCGCTGGCCGCGACCCTGAACACCGAGGCGCGGCACGCGGTCGAGTCCGGCCTCTTGCAGGACCCGAAGCTGGACGGCATCTACGACCTCACCCTCCTGAACAAGGTCCTTCGGGCCGAGGGCGAGCCCACCGTCAGCGACGCCGGTCTCGGCGCCGAATAAGCCCGTAGCCGACAAGTTCCCAGGAGGTGACGACCATGGCCACGACCCTCGCCCAGGCCGCCGAGTCCGTGACACACGCGGCGCGCATCGAGAACGTCTCGAAGTCCTTCGCGACTCCGGGCGGGCAGCAGCTCGTCCTGGACGACATCAGTCTCGATGTCGCCCCCGG
>NZ_JBEXZD010000140.1:0-19977 GCF_040628575.1 Streptomyces sp. NPDC006393 | reverse complement strand
CGCTCGGCACCGGACTACCCGAAACCTACGACAGCACTCCAGACACTTATCTTCTGCCCCCCGACGCCACCGTCCTCATGCTCACCGACGGCGTACTCGAGGCCCGCAACCGACACGGGAGCTTCTACGACCCCACAGCGACGCTGACACGGCGTATGCGTGCGCATCCCAAGGAACTCGTCGACGCCCTTGTCCGGAGCGTCTCGCGGTGGACCGACGGTGAGCGCCAGGACGACCTGGTCGTGCTGGCGCTATCGCGTACGCCGGCAATCCGACAGGAGGCAGACGTTGCGATCCGAACGCAATCCACGTATCCATTTTTCGGCTGCAAGGCACCCGTCAGACCGTTCCAGGGATCGCCGCCGCCCTGGTGGACGTCACAGAACGTGAGCGTGCCCAGGAACGCGTTGCCAGTCTCGCCGCAGTCTGCGCAGGAGTCGGGAACGCAACGATCTCGCCTTGGTCGAACTCGGTGTCCTGCGGATCGGCCTGCAACGTGCCGGTAAGCCAGGAAAAGCACGGCGTGAGTACGAACAGAGCCGCCGATTCCGGCTTGTGACCTCTGGGCACGATCATCTTCGCGCGGTGACCCTTGCCTGGATCCGCGAGCACTTCTTCGCCACTGGCTTCCTGCACTCGTTCGCCTCCATCGCGATCGGCGGGGCAGTCATTGATCCTTTTCCGTCTTCACTCTGAGCTGATCAGATGCAGGGTGAGGATGGCATGGACGAGTTTGGTGGTCGGGGTGGTCGAGCACCGCAGTTTGCGAAGGAGTCGCCAGGACTTGAGGGTGGCGATGGCCTGCTCGACCAGTGCTCGGATTTTCGCGTGGGATCGGTTCGCGGCCTTCTGGCCTGCGGAAAGGGTCTTCCACCGGCCCCAGCACGGGATGCGGACCGTTCCTCCGGCGCCCCGGTAGCCCTTGTCGGCCCAGCACATGATGCCGGCCCGGGTGAGGGCGTCGATGATGCCGTGTTCATGGGCGGCACGGACATCGTGGATGGCGCCGGGCAGTGAGGCCCACAGCAGTCGCCCCAAGGGGCCAGCGATGACCTGGACATTCATCCCGGGTTTCTTGTGCTTGCAGGAGTAGAACGGGCGGTCCGCTGCGATGCGGTCGATCGGCAGGAGCGTGCCGTCCAGGATCAGATACGCCTTCACTGACGAGGTCCACATTGCGTCGGCCAGGCTGGGGGCGAGGGCGGCCAGGAGCTCGACGGCCTCCGTGACGTGGTGGTAAGCCGTGGTTGTTCCGACACCGAACCCTGCTGCGAGCTGAGCGTAGGTGTGGCCTACCCGCAGGTGGGCGAGCGTGAGCATGGCTCGACGGCCGGCGCTCAGACGTCGCCAGTGTGAGCCGATCTGGCGGCGATGCCGCCGCAACTGCTGGGAGAGGAAACGCAAGGCAGAACTGGACACGTCGACGCCCGACGGGTAGGCAAGCACGTGAAGCCTCTGGTGGAGACGGTTCTCTTGGTCGAAAGCCATCTACCAGGGGCTTCATCAGGTGTCACCCCAACCGGCCAGCCCCAGAGTCAAGTTGGAAAAGCTCTTGACGCTGCCGTGGTGGATCCGCGGACGGGCCCCGGCGAGCCTTGTGCCGCAAGGCCCGACGGTGAGCCGCCTGGATGTCCGTCCGGGCGGACGGCCAGCCACATATGAAGGCAACCTTTGTAGGTTGCCTTCATATACGTTAGGCTGAACACATGACCGAAACCTTTGACCTGGCACAATCGCTGCGCGAGGTCTTCGGGCGAGCCCAGCGCACGCTGCGCGAACAGGGTGGCCGGATGGGGCTGAGCGCCAGCCAGTCGGAAGCGCTGGGGTACGTCTTTCGCGAGGGCCCGCTGACGATCACCGCGCTCGCGAAGCGGCAGCGCGTCCGTTCCCAGTCCATGGGTGCGACGGTCGGTGTCCTTCTTGAGCAGGGATTGGTCACCGTCACTCCAGACCCCAATGACGGCCGTCAAAAGGTTGTCGCCGTCACGGACGAGGCCCGGGCCTTGATCGCCGAGGGGCGCGGTGCGCGTACCGACTGGCTCACGAAGCAACTCCGGGGCCTCTCTCCGGCCGAGCAACGGACCCTCGCCGAGGCTCATGAAATCCTCGATCGCCTGTTCCCTTAAGGAGCCCGATGCCCATCACCGCCCTCGATTCCCAGACCGCTCTGGTCGTCATCGACCTCCAGGCCGGGAGTATCGGCGTCGACATGGCGCCTCACGCAGCAGCCGACGTCGTTGCCCGATCCGCCCGGCTCGCCGATGCGTTCCGCGGCCACGGCCTGCCGGTGGTTCTCGTCAACGTCGCGGCCGCCCCAGGCGCGCGAAGCGACCACAACCCGGACGGCGCGCCGTTCGTGATGCCGGAACAGGCGTTGCCGGTCGTGCCCGAGCTGGGTGAGGCCGGAAAGCGGATCACCAAGCGCACCCCAGGCGCCTTCACCGGCACTGACCTTGAGGACTACCTCCGCAGCCAGGGCGTCACCCAGGTGGTCGTCACCGGCGTCGCGACCGGCGACGGCGTCGCCGCCACCGTCCAGCAGGCATTTGAACTCGGCTTCCACGTGACCACCCCGACCGACGCGATGAGCGACCCCGACCTGGCCCGGCACGAGTTCTCGGTGACCCACCACTTCCCCCAGCGTGCGGAGACCGGCAGCACCGAAGACATCATCAAGCTGCTCACCGTACGCGCCCGGTGACGCACACAGCCTCTCAGCTCCACCGCTTGGCGAAGACGCCCGACCGGCAGCCCGAATGCGGAGCGAAGATCCACCGATGCGCGCGCCGAGGCGTGCGGCAAGGAAGTTCAGCATGCCGTCAAAGACCGCTTCCACGGCGCCGACCCACACGACACAGGAACACGCGTTCACATGGCGTTTCCTCACGCCGCTGTACGTCGGCTCGGCGCTCAACCCGGTCAACAGCTCGCTGATCGCTACTGCCCTGGTCCCGATCGCGCACGGCATCGGTGTGCCGATCGGCCAGACCGCCACCTTGGTGACGGCCCTGTACCTGGCCAGCGCGGTGGCGCAGCCCACGGCCGGGAAGGCCGGAGAGGTCTTCGGGCCTCGCCGCGTCCTGATCGCCGGGATCGTGGCCGTAGGAGTGGGCGGACTGATCGGCGGCGTCGCCCAAAACCTGCTCACCCTGCTGATCAGCCGCATCCTGATCGGCATAGGCACCTCTTGCGCCTACCCGACTGCAATGCTGCTGATCCGCAAGCGTGCCCGCGAAGCGGGCTTGGAACAGCCGCCGGGCGGCGTGCTCGGCGGCCTCCAGATCGCCGGCGTCGCCACCGCGTCCCTGGGTCTACCTGTGGGCGGCCTCCTGGTCAGCGGCCTCGGCTGGCGAGCCGTCTTCCTCGTCAACGTCCCAGTCGCCCTGGTTGCCCTCGCGACTGCCCTCGCCTGGGTCGAGGCCGACGGGCCGCTGAAAGGATTCCGACTCCGCGAGGTCGCCTCGCGCCTCGACGTGACGGGAATCGTCGGCTTCGCCGCCGCGATGCTGGCCCTGCTGGTCTTCCTCTTCGAACTCCCCACCACCCACTGGTGGATACTGGCACTGGCTATCGTGCTGTGGACCGCCGACATCCTGTGGGAGCTGCGAGCGGCCAGCCCCTTCATCGACGTACGCCTGCTGGCCACTCGCCCAGCGCTGACCAACACCTACGTGCTCTTCGGGCTGCTCATGCTCTGCCAGTACGTCGTGCTCTACGGCGTCACCCAGTGGGTCGAAGCGGTACGCGGCTACAGCGAGTCGGCCTCCGGACTGCTCCTGCTGCCCATGACCCTCGTCTCGGGGGTCGTGATCGCGCTGATCTCGCACCGGAACATGGTGCGCGGCCCCGTCATCGCCGCCGCCCTGACCGCCCTGGCCGGCTCCGCCGGTGTGCTCCTGCTCGACTCCAACGTCTGGATCGGCGTCATCGCCGTCCTCACCCTCGTGTTCGGCGCCTCCACGGGATTCGCCGTCGCCGGCTACCAGACCGCGCTCTACACCCACGCGCCGCAAGAGCAACTCGGCACCGCCGCCGGTCTGCTGCGGACCTTCGGGTATGTCGGCTCGATCGCCTCTTCCGCCATCACCGGCATCGTCTTCCACCACCAGGTCAGCGACCACGGCATCCGCCTCATCGCCTGGATCATGATCGGCATCAGCCTGGGCCTCACCACCCTCACCCTGGCCGACCGAACCCTGCGAAACCGCCCGGACCAGCCGACCGGGACTTGAAGTGGCCGACCATTCGTCGACGTGCTGCGGCGTCCACTGCCACGGCATCGCATTGGCATGCCTGATGAAGGCCCGGACCGTACGTTCCTGGTCATCGACGTATCCCGGCGAGAGGTTCCGGGCGAGCTGCTGGTTGCGCCAGCCTTTGATCATCGCCTTGAAGACCTGCTCGTCCGGCCGCAGCAACGGCAGACCGTCGATCAGGTGCAGCCGAGCAGACCCTGGAACGAGACCATCCCCACCCATCCGCTATCACTCTCCGTCTATCGCATCTGACGCGAGAATTTCGCATCGGATGCGACTCGGAGGCATCTTCGCAGTTCAATCGCTCGATGGAGTGAGGCCCGCAGATAACCGCCAGCAAGACCGCTACCGTGGCTCCGAGGTCAGCGACCCTGGTGGGACCGCGTCCATGCGGTCCTGAGCCCGCGTCCAGGACGGGTGTCGCCTATTCGCATCCGATGCAATTGGCGTCGGTAGATCAATGGAACCGTGGTTGGCGCCGAGATTGATCTTGAGTAACGGTGCCCCTCCGGCACCGTACGCCCGCACCGCCCGGGCCGCCGGGCTGGGCGGTCAGCCCGCGCCGGCGGCGGCTTCGAGGGCCCGGCGGAGCTGGTCGAGGCTAGGGGCTCCGGCCGGGCCGGCGGGGCTGCGGTAGATCCGGCAGGCCAGCGACGGAACGGCGCCGCGCTCGGCGAACGGATCGCGGCCGTCGATCAGGATCGTCGGGGAGCCGGTGAAGCCCGTCCGCTCGGCCTCGGCCTCGTCGGTGACCATCCGGGTAGTGAAGCTGGTGTCGGGCAGCCCGGCTGCGGCCAGGACCTCCCGCAGCCGCTTCTCCGCGAGCTGCTGGTGCGGGCAGTCGGGCACGACCAGGACCTCGATCTCCATGCCTCCAGGATCGCGCGCCTCGGCGCCGTACGGCCGAAGGGGCCGACCCGACCGGGCAGCGCGCCGAGCCGGGCCGCGCCGCCCTTCATCCGGTGCGGTCCGGGGATCACTCGCCCTCCCTCGCTCCGCGGTCCTGCGCCAGACGCTCCGCCTCGACGTCGTTCGCCTGGTCCGTCTGTTCTGAGAGTTCGAGGCAACCGTGTTGGTCAGCACGCGAGTGCGGCCTGCAGTTCGATGGAGGTGGGCGGTTGGGCCCCTGCACGTTCGCATGCAAGGGCGCCTGCGGTGACAGCCCTACGCAGCAACTGGGTAAGGGCGTGTTCGTCTTCGGGGAACGACACGGTGTGCCCTCCACCGGGAGTGGAGCACCAGAGTTGCGATAGCAGCGCTGCCTGGAAGGAGTCGCCCGCTCCGATCGTGTCGACGACGTCGACCGCGGGCGGTGCGCACCATGCCTGTGCGCCGTCCATGACACCGTAGGCGCCCGCCCCGCCGCAGGTGACCACCGCCAGTCGGGGTCCCCGCTCGAGCAAGGCACGGGCCGCCCTTTCAGGGGACGTATCGGGGTAGAGCCAGGCAAGGTCCTCGTCGCTGGCTTTCACCACGTCCGCCTCCCGCACCATGGCATGCACGGACTCGCGATAGGCCGCCCGGTCGGGTTGCGCCGCGGGGCGGACGTTCAGGTCGACTGCGACGATGCCTCCGGGCCGGTTCCGGACGGTGCGAGCAGCCTCCCGCACTCGGGCCGCGCCGGGTTCCTTGACGATGGCGAGCGAACCGGTCTGTAGCAGGGTCACCTCAAGAGGCACGTCGATCCGCAGCGGGGCCCAGTCGCCCAGGAAGTCGTAGCGCGCGGAGCCGCTGTCCTCATCCACGTAGGCGAGTGCGACCAGGGTGCGGTCCGAGGCGGCCGGGGTTTGGTCGACGACGACGCCCGCGCCGGCGAGGTGCTCGGCGATCAGGTCGCCGGGTGGGTCGTCGCCCCAACTGGTCGTGAACCTCACGGGATGGTCCAGGCGGTGCAGTCCGATCGCGACGTTGGCGGGACTGCCTCCGGCATGCGGCTCGATGGTGCGCTCGCCGCCTCGCCAGACGAGATCGACGAGGACTTCGCCGACCACCATTGCTGTCATGAGAGGGCCTCCGTCTGGGGGGTGGGGTGCTCCGGGGTGCGGCGTTTGTCCTTCAGGGCTGTGGCGTCCACGTCCCAGGCGTCCACGGAGTGGCGTCCGGATCCGGTGACCGCTACGCGCCAGGCGGCCGTGCCGCCGACCGGGTAGAAGCGAAGGGTGAGTGCCTGGCCGTCGGCGGTGAAGACCTCGGCGACCGAGTGGTCGAGGAGGATTCTGAGATCGACAGGGCCTGGCCGCGCGGGCAGGCGCCACGCGCCGCGCTTCGCCCGATGGTCGAGCGAAGCATGATCCCGGCTGACGAGGACATCCCCCGTCTCGCGGTCGCGTGCGAAGGCCAAGAACTCGGCAGCATCCGCCGAGGTCGAGATCCGCAGGCCGCCCTCGGCAGGGAGGGTGACCGTGAGGTCCGCGGCCCGGCCGATGGACCCGAGCACGGAGGGCGCCTTGCCACGCGCCCGGATCCGTCGGGCCCCGCGCAGCTCGTCGATCTCGGCGGCGGGGCGCTGCCGCAGCACGCCGTCGTCGCCCAATGTGAGTTCGCGCGGGGTGCTGAGCATCCCGGCCCAGCCCGCGCTGTCGATCCACTCGCCGGGCGCGCCGACCCGCGGTTCGTCGCGGGCCTCCCAGATCCAGGCCCACATCAGGATCCTGCCGTCGGGGGCGGGTAGCAGGGCGGGGGCGTAGAAGTCGGGTCCGTGGTCGAGGAGTTGCGGGTGATCTGCCGCGAACGTGCCGTCCTCCTCGTGTCCGCTCCAGGCCACCGCGCACTGGGCACCGTCGTCCGGGTCCCAGGCGCTGACCAGCAGGGCGCCGCGCCGGTCGGCGAACGGCGCGTACTGGGCGCACTCCCAGCCCCTGCCGGTGTCCCGCCCGCCCGGCAGCGGCTGGGGCGGGCGGGCCAAAAGTGGGCCGCGGTAGGTCCAGGTGTCCAGGTCCTCGGACTCGTACTGGAGGGCTGCTCCGCGGCCGTCGGCCAGGGCTGCGCCGACGAGCATCCGCCAGCGCTCCCCGTCCCGCCACACGTACGGGTCGCGGAACATGGTTGCCGCTGCCGGTGGTCCGTCGATCAGCGGCTGCGCGCGTTTGGCGAACGTGGTGCCGCCGTCCCGGGAGCGGGCCGCGGCGATCGGCTGGTACCACCGGTCGGATCTGCGGGCGGAGTAGAAGGCGATCAGGTCTCCGTCGGGTGCGGTGACGGCGTTTCCGGACCACACGCCGTCCGCGTCGAGGCCGCCTGGCGTCGGGGCGAGGGCGGGCGGCAGCAGCTGCCAGTGGACGAGGTCGGCGGAGCGGAAGTGGCCCCAGTGCATGGCTTCGTGGCGGGCGCTGTAGGGATTGTACTGGAAGTAGACGTGGTAGTGGCCGTCGTGGAAGACGAGGCCGTTGGGGTCGTTGACCCAGTTGCGCGGTGGGCGCAGGTGGTAGGCGGGCAGATGGGGGTCCCGCGCTGCTGTCGACACAGGGGTCAGCTCATCTCGCGTACGACGATGTTGGAGAAGGTGGCGCTGCCGCCGTCCGCGTATACGGAGACACCGGTGTCGCCGGGCTGGAAGTAGACCTGGTGGGACAGGACGGTGTGGCCCGCGTTGACGAAGACCTCGACGCTCTGCCGGTCGACGAGGATGCGCAGGTGCACCGAGCGGGCGGCGGGGTCGATGGGGGCGTTGCTCTGCTGGTGGTTGCCGAAGGAGAAGTCGGCCCGGTCCGAGGGGCCGCGGTCCACGTAGACGGAGCCCTGGTAGACGCCGATGTTGGTGTGGCGTGTCCCGTCCTGCGAGCGGCCGACGGAGACGCCGACGTTGTTCAGCTGCTGCCAGGAGACGTCGAGTTCGAGGTCGTAGGCCGTGCCCTGGTAGGACAGGACGACGCTGTCGCTTGTGGTGACGTCCGCGAGGGGGAGGGTGCGCGAGACATGGTCGTGCAAGGCCGGCACCGGTTGCGACAGGAGCGTGTACCAGCCCTCCGGCTGCCTGGCAAGGGACAGCTCGCGCACGACGGACATCTGGCCGTTGTAGCCGTCACTCAGGTCGGTGGGGACCGTGCGGGCGGCGTACTGCCAGTTGTTCATCCAGGCGAGGGCGTAGCGGCGGGTGTCGGGGGCGGCCGCGTTCGGCCAGGTGACGGCCGCGTACCAGTCCCAGCCCCAGTCGAGCCACTGCGGGTCGCGGTTGTCGCTGACCCAGGTGGTGCCGTTCCATGTGCCGGTCCAGTAGGCGTAGGTGTCGGGCTGCCCGCTGTAGTCGCCCTGGGTGCTGGCGCCGAGGACCCAGTGGCGGGTGCCGTCGTCGGCGGTCATCTCGAAGAGGTCGGGGCACTCCATCCCGCCGATGTTGGGGCTGGAGTAGCCGAACACCGAGGTATGGGTCCAGTGAACGAGGTCGGGCGAGGTGTAGAACCAGATGGCCTGCTGGCGGCCGATGACCGCTACCCACTCGCCGCGCGCCGCGTCCCAGTGGATCTTCGGGTCGCGGAACCAGTCGTTGTGGTCGGGGTTGTCGATGACGGGCGGGCCGTACGCCGTGAAGGTGTACCCGTTGTCGGTGGAGTAGTAGAGGTACTGCTCCTGGTCGTAGCGGTCGCCTCCGGTGGGCTGGGTGGCGAGGACGACCACGGCGCCCGCTCCGAAGCCCGCGGTGTTCGTGGCGTCCACGACGCCCGAGCCGGTCCATACGGGGAAGTCGGGGCCCAGAGGTATCGCCGTGCCGCGGTCGGTGAATGCGACGCTGTCGGTGGTGGTGGCGTGCTGCCACCAGCCCGGGGCGTTGTTCTGGTCGCTGTGCAGGTAGTAGAGGTGGTAATCACCGCCCGCGTGGATCGGCCGCTGCGGATCGCTGAGCCAGCCCGCGGGCGGCGTCAAGTGGTAGACGGCACGCAGCGATTCGGCGGCGACGGCGACAGGGATGCGGGTGGCGGCCGCGGCCAGGGCGGTGGCGCCCAGGGAACGGAGCAGGGTGCGCCGGGAGACACGGGGCATGGGACGGCTCCTCGATGATGGAGACGATTGCGGATGAATGCCGTATTACGGACGGCTGAGGGCGTGCGGAGAAGCGACGCCGGGCACGGCGGTGCTCCGGCTGCCGCATTGCGAGGGACTGCTGTCAGGGGCAGAGGGTCACGTGGTCAGAAAGTCAGGCGGCCGGCTCGTCGTGAACGCGGCACAAGCGATCGCGGCAGCTCACCGTTCGGACGGTCGGGAGATCGAACTGCGCGGTACGGAGGGGCAGTCGACCGCCATCGGCTCGCTGCCCTTCGGTTTGTCGAGGCCGAGCAGGACGCGCACACCGCGCCGCCCCAGTTCGTAGTGCGGCAGAGCGACTGTGGACAGGGCAGGCCGCAGATGCGCGGCGATGACCTCCTGATTGTCGAATCCGACGACGGACAGGTCGTCGGGAATGCGCAGGCCGCGCTCGCGCAGTCCGTCGTAAAGCCCCATGGCCACCCGGTCGTTGTGGCAGAAGACGGCACTCGCACCGCTCGCCACGACCCGGTCGACGGCCGAGTAGCCGCCTTCCTGGTCCGGCTGTACGTCGACCACCAGGGCGGGGTCGTAGGGGAGCTTCGCGGCGCGTAGTGCCTGCCGGTAGCCCTCATGTCGCCCGTCCCGTGCCGGCGACGGGGTGCTGGTGTTGAGGAAGGCCACCCTCTGGTGCCCCTGTTCGAGGAGCATCCGGGTTGCGTCGCGACCGCCGGAGCGCTCGTTGGGGACCACGGCCGGCAGCGGGCGGCGGTCGCTGTAGCAGTTGACGAGCACGGTGTCCGGCTCGACGAGCCCCTCGGGAAGGTCGACGGCCCGGTGGTACCAGGTCGAGTAGAGGATGCCGCGCACCTTGTGCTCCCACATCATCGACAGGGCGCTGGCCTCGGCCGGCGCGTTGCCTTCGGTGTTGGCGACGAGCAGGACGTAGCCGTGCTGCCACGCCTCGTCCTGTGCGCCGTGGATGATCTGCCCGGCGAACGGGGTCGAGGCGATGGCGTCGGCGACCAGGCCGATGAACCGGGAGCTGCCCTTGACGAGGTTCTTGGCCATGGCGTTGGGCCGGTAGCCGAGTTCGTCGATCGCCCGGCGCACCCGCTCGCGCGCGTCGGCGCCGATCCGTGCACCGGTGTCGTTCACGACGTGCGAGACGGTGGACACCGACACTCCGGCGGCCTGGGCTACGTCCCGCATGGTGACGGCTCGGTGTGCGCCGCCTTCGCTCTTCATCGCCTTGTCATCCCTTGGTCGCTCCGCTTTCCAGCCCGTAGATCATCGCCTTGTTGAGGACGAGGAAGACGAGCAGGAGCGGTGTCACGGTGACACACACTCCGGCGAACGTCGCCGTCCAGTCGGTCTTGCCCATCGCTCCGATGTAATTCTGCAGGCCGACCGGGATCGTCTTGAGGCCCTCCGACAGGACGAAGGTGTTGGCGAAGACGAAGTCGTTCCAGATGAAGATGCTGTTGACCATCACCACGGTCACGACGGTGTTGACCGACATCGGCAGCGTGATCCGGGCGAAGATGCGGTACGGTCCAGCACCGTCAAGGGACGCCGCCTCGTACATCTCGCGCGGGATGTAGCTGAAGAACGAGGAGAACAGGTACAGCGACATCGGCAGACCGAAGCCGGCCAGCGGGATCATCATCGCCAGGTAGGTGTCGAGCAGGCCGACTTGGGCGTAGTCGATGAAGAGCGGCACGAGCGCGATCTGCACCGGGACGACGATGCCGAGCAGGAACAGGGCGCGGACCGCGTTGCTGAAGCGGAAGCCGAGGACCTGGATCGCGTACGCCCCCATCAGCCCGCACACGACGATCAGGGCGTCGGCGCCGAGCGTCACGATCAGGCTGTTGAGGATGTACCGGCCGAGGTCGGCATGGTCGAAGGCGCGGGCGAAGTTGTCGAGGGTGAACGACGTGGGCAGGCTGAACGGGTTGGCCGAGGCGAAGTCCTGCTCGGTGCGCACGCTGCTCAGGAACAGCCACACCAGCGGGTAGACCTGCACGACGACGAGGCACGCGATGATCACCCGGGAGAGGACGCGGTACACGTTCGGCCTGCGGCGGCCGGCACGCGGCGCGGCAGGCGCGCCGTGCGGCTCGCGGGCCGGCCCGGGCAGCGGGCGTACGGAGGTGAGAGTGGACATCAGACGGCCTTCCGCCGAAGGACGAGAACGATGAGGCCGACGGCCACCAGGCTCTCCACCACGATGAAGACGGACATGGCGCTGGCGTAGCCGTAGTCCGTGCTCAGGAACGCGGTCTTGTACATGTAGGTGGTGACGAGCTCGGAGGACTGGCCGGGGCCCCCGCCTGTGAGCAGGTAGGGGATGTCGAAGCCGCGCATCGCGTACGTGACCGCCATGATCGACGTTGTCATCCAGACGGGCCGGATGTAGGGGAAGCGGATCCGGGTGAAGATCTGCCACTGGTTCGCCCCGTCGAGCCGGGCGGCTTCCTCCAGCTCCCGGGGGACAGTCAGCAGTGCGGCGTAGATGATCACCGTGTAGAGCCCGATGAACCGCCAGCCCTCCGGCGCGGAGACCGCGGCGAGGACCGTGTGCACGTCGGACAACCAGGGCCGCTCCAAGCTGTCCAGGCCGACGAGCCCGAGGAGGTGGTTGACGGGGCCTTCGGGGTCGAGCGAGTAGATGCGCTGGAAGAGCAGGGCGATGGCGACGGTCGAGATCACGGCGGGCAGCAGGTACAGCACCTTGACCAGTTCACGCCCCCGCGTCAGGGTCAGCAGCAGGCTTGCGACGACGAGCCCGCCGCCGAGCTGCAGGACCAGGCAGACGACGAGGTAGCCGAGCTGGTTCGTGACAGCCGTCCAGAAGTCGCCCTCGGTGAGCATGAACGCGTAGTTCGACAGTCCGGCGAAGCGCAGCTCGCTGATGCCGTCCCAGGTGAAGAAGGACAGCACGAGGGACTGCGCGATCGGCAGCAGCACGGCGGCGCCGTACAGCAGCAGAGGCGGCAGCAGGAACAGCGCGACCGTGAGTCGGGAGCGGGAGGGAAGCATGGCGGCCCTTCTGGAAGTCCCGCGACGTGGCCGGCGGGCGGGCGCCGCGGCGGTCATCGGGCGTACCTCGGCGCGTTGCGCCGGATGACCGAGTCCATCGTCGAGACGAAGGAGCCGGGTGACACGTCGCCCTGGACGAGCAGGACGAGTTCCTGCTGGAACTTGGTGTTGGAGGTGGGGTCGAGCTGGGTGTCCCAGGGCACGGTGATGTCGTGGCCCACGTCGCCCGCGGCGGCGACCGCGCGGGCGTACAGCGGGGTCGCGTCGTCGGGCAGCACGGTCTTGGCGTCGGACGTCGGGGACAGCTCGCCGGCGGCCGCGTACCGGGCGGGGTAGCGGGTGAGAGCGAACTTCAGGAAGTCGCGCACCAGCGGGTCGTACGTACGGGAGTTGACCGCCATGCCGATACCCGACGGCGTGACGAACTCGTTGGCGCCGGTGACCGCGTCGCGCGTCACGGGAAGCCGGAAGAAGTCGACGTCGCCGCGGACCTTGGCGTCCAGCGCGCTCGTCGCGAGACTGCGCAGCTCCCACGTGCCGATGTTGTAGACGGCTGCGCGGCCGGAGGTGAAGAGGTTCTGCGCGTCGGCGTAGCCCACCGACGAGAACCCTTTCTGGAAACAGCCGGCCTTGCCCAGTTCGGCCAGCCACTCGGCCGACGCCCGACCGGGGGGATCGCTGAACTTCGCCTTGCCCTGCTTGAGTTGACGTACGTACTGCGGTCCTGCGGTACGGAACGGGTGGTACGCCGCGTACCGCTCCAGCGGCCACTGGTCCTGCCCGTCGAGCGCGATCGGGGTGACTCCCGAGCGTCGCAGGACCCGGCACATCGCGGGAAAGTCGTCGAGCGAC
Organism: Streptomyces sp. NPDC006393; assembly: GCF_040628575.1. NCBI lineage: Bacteria > Bacillati > Actinomycetota > Actinomycetes > Kitasatosporales > Streptomycetaceae > Streptomyces > Streptomyces sp. NPDC006393. The sequence goes on along the minus strand of NZ_JBEXZD010000140.1, from coordinate 6,865 downwards.
TTCGGCACGCGCACGCCCGCATCCCGGAAGAGCGCCTTGTTGTACCAGAAGAACTCGCCCTGGTACTCGAACGGAATCATGTACAGCGACCCGTCGTCGAACCGCTGGTAGTCGAGGGCCGCGGGCCGGTAGCTGTCGTACAGGCCGAGGCTGCGCAGCAGTTTCGAAGCGTCCATCATCCGGCCCTGCCGCGCGAGTTTGCGGGCGAAGGGTGTCGCGTCGGTATCGAACAGCTCGGGCAGCTTGTCCGCGGCGGCCAGCGTCTCGTACTTCTGGATGTAGGAGGGCCGGTCCGGCGTGGTGATGAAGCGGAGCTTGAACCCCGGGTGGGCGGCGGCGTACTCGTCGGCGAGCTCCCGCATCACCTTGATGACGGCGCCGTCGGCGGGACGCGACAACAGCCACGAGATCTCGCGGGGTTCGACCGCCCCCACGGGGTCCACGTCACCGGCGGACACCCCTTCGCTCTTCGTGCCGCAGCCCGCCAGCGAAGCGACGAGGCAGAGGGCGAGGGTCATGACGGCGGCGGCGAACGGTCTGCGCACGGACTTCCTCCTTTCAGACTCGCAGGGATCACTCATCCGGACACCTCCCGTACGCGGACGGCCAGATCAAGCAGCTCGGCCTGCCCGTCACCCACGAAGAATCCGATCCGTCCGTGGCGGACGTCGTAGAGCCGGGTGCTGAGAACCGTCTGCCGGTCAAGGGTGACGACGGCGAGGTCGCCCTCCAGGATCACTTCGAGGGTGTGCGTGCGGCCGGACAGATCGACGGGCCGCTCCAGTTCGATGACGTGCGGGACGTCGCCGGAGATCTGCCATTGGGCATCGCCGGTACGACGCCGGGGCCAGCGGTCGAGGACCATGCGGCCGCGCCGCGGTTCGAGCCGTAGGACGTAACCCTGATCACCGTCCTGGGCGGTGCGCAGCAGAAGGCCGCACTCGACGGCGCCGGGCTCGACGGTGAATTCGGCCCGCACCAGGCACTGGTCGGGCAGCACAGCCTCGGACACGACGCATTCGAAGCCGTCGGGGGCGCTCAGCGCCACGGGTGCGAGATCCATCACGACGTCCTGGGTGAAGCTGTCGAGGATCTCCGTGGGCGGAGCGAAGGCGAGCGTGCCGTCGGCGTTCTGCCTCGCCTCGAGGAGGGCGAGCGTGCCCGCCCACTCCCAGGCGCCGTCGTCGGTGCCGCCCTCCCGGCTGGCTATCCACCCGCAGAAGATGCGGCGTCCGCCGAGCTCCGCGGACTTGGCGGCGTAGAAGGCACGCCCGTCGACGGTGTCCCGCTCGGGTACCTGCCAGGGCCCCTCGGGGCTCCTGGCCATCCGGTACCGCGTGGCGAACGACTCCGAGAACTCCGAGTAGACGAGGTACCACCACTCCCCCAGCGCGAACACTTCGGGGCATTCGTGGGCGACGTAGCGCCGCGGATCCCAGACCGGCTCGGCCGGCTTCCACGTCACCAGGTCGTCGGACTCACAGGCGGCGATCACTCCCCGGCGCCGCTCGGGCCCTTCCGTGTGGCGGGCGGTGATGAGCATCCGCCATACGCCGCGCTCCTCGTCTCGGAAAACGAACGGGTCCCGCCAGTCGGCGCTTTCGTATCCGTCGGGGGCGCCGAAGGTGTGCTGGGGGTGCCGGGTCCACGAGGTGAGGTCGCCATCGCCGGTGGCGTGCATGACGAGCTGCAGCGGCTGCCCCTCGGCGCCGGTGAACCGTGGGTTCTGGCCGGTGTAGAAGAGGTGGTACGTGCCGTCGGCGTCGCGCACGACGCTCCCGGTGTAGGCGTTGAAGTCCCCCTCGTCATCGGCCCCGTGGGGAAACGCGACGCCGCGGTCCTCGAACCGCACCAGATCGCGCGTGGCCGCCAGGGACCAGGACGTACCGGGCTTGGGATGCGCACGGTGCTCGTGCAGGTAGAAGAGGTTCAGTTCACCGTCCCGCTCGAAGGGGATGACATCTCCCACCCAGCCATCGCTTGGCTGGAAAAACACGCTGCCTCGCACATCACCCTCCCGATCAAACGTTTGAGCAGCAGAGTAGGAGCACGGTTTCGCAGTGGTCAAGCGTTTGAGCATGAGAAATTTACGCCAGGGAAACGAGGCGTCTACCAGACAGTGAGCCGCTTCCGACCTGCCGGACGGTTGGGCGGCGGCCCCGGCGGCGGGCATGACGAAAGCTCCTGGTAGGTGGCTTCACGGCCAAGATCACCAGCCCGTCAGGAGCTTGCGCGTGCTTGTCTACCCGTCCGGCATCGATCCGTCCAGCCGCACCCTGCAACACCTCTCCGGTCTCCTCGCAGGTCACCGCCCCCGCATCGGCCCCAGGTGGCGTCGCCTCATCTGCGGCCGGCAGGCCCTGCTCGTTCTGGCACACCTGCGCTGCGGCGACACCTACGCCCGCCTCGCCGCAGGCTTCCGCATCGGGATCGCCACGGCCTACCGCTACATACGCGAGGTCGTCGACCTCCTGGTCGCCCTCGCGCCACGCTGGAACAGGCCATGTCGACTGTCCAGAAGAACGCGTACCCGATCCTCGACGGCACCGTGCTGCCGAGCGACCGCATCGCCGCAGACCGGCCGTACTACTCCGGAAAGAAGCATCACGGGATGAACGTGCAGGTCCTCGCACCGCGGACGAGGAGTCTGCATGAGAATCTCCGCAGCCCAGCGGACCGGGAACGAGAACCGCATCCGGGCCGCCATGGACCGCCTCCTGCGCGGGGAAATTCCACCCGGCGGCAAGTGCGACGTCAAGACCCTTCCCTGCGAAGCGGGCGTCGACCGCACCGCCCTCTACGGCACCCGCCCCTACACGCACCTCCGCGAAGAGTTCGAACGACGCCTTCAAGCCCTGCAGCAGGCCGGAGAAATCCCCGACCCCCGCGAAGCCCAGATCATCCGCCTCAAGGCGGAGAACGCCAAGCTCAAGGAACGGCTGGCCCAGGCAGAGGATGAGGTCGACGAGCTCACGGACTTCCGCACCCAGGCCCTGGCCCGGCTCGCCGCACAGCACGCAGAGATCATCCGGCTCCGTGGAACCGCCGAGGGAGCGAGCCGAGTCAGCCGCCTTCCCGCACCGCGAACCACCGTGATCGGATCATGCAGCTGACCAAAGCCCCTGTCAGGCATCTCCCGCCTGCACGTTCGCTTGCCTGAGCACGTCGTATCCGACGAAGGAGAACAAGTGCATGCCCGGAACGAGCAGCTGCGGTTCGCCAGTGAAAACGTGCGCACCGACGCCGAAGCCCGCGTCCCGCTCCGAAAGCCACTGCCGTTCGAACCCGCGCGTCTCGAACCACTCGCAGATCAGCGGCACCATGTCGGGAGCGCCGCGATGGCGAGTCCAGATGACGGTGCCGCCGGTCCGGCACAACCGGGAACACGCGTCGACAGTCCGCTCGATGTCCGCGTCAGTGATATTGCCGAACACTCCGCAGACCAGTACGAGATCCGCCAGCACCATGCCACGGTAGTGATCGGTGAGCGAGGCGTTCTCGTGGCTGCGGGACCTGGGGACCATGCCCTCTGATGCCCCGGTGACCCTGCGCTTCCTCAACAACGTCACCGCTCAGCTCACCTGCACCCAGCTGGTCGACCGGCACGGCGTGGCCTGCTCACCGATCCGCGAGCTGCTGATCGACTACCTGGAGGAACGCCAGCCACGACTGGACTACAGCACTCTCGACAACCTCGCCCGCAACCTGACCAGGAACTTCTGGTCCGACCCGGAGATACACCATCCAGGCATCGCCTCCTTCGACTTGCCGCCCGGGGTCGCCGCCGCGTGGAAGGAGCGGTTCCGAACCAGGATCCAACGGCGGAAACGGCCGGACGGCACCGTGGAAGAGACGCTCGTCGAGCGCGCTGAATACGACCAGTTACTCGTGGCGGTGCGGGCTCTCTACCTGGACATCGCTCGTTGGGCGGCCGAGGAACCCACCCGATGGGGACCCTGGGCAGCGCCTTGTCCGATCAAGGAGGCTGAAGTCTCCGATCGCAAGCGCGTCAGGCGGCGGAAGGCCCGCATGGATCAGCGAACGCGCGAGCGACTGCCCGTCTTGGAGACCTTCGTCCGGGCTGCGGCCGATCACCACGCCAAGCAATCGGCCCGCCTTCAGGCCCTGCTTGCCGTCTCCCCCGGTGCCACCTTCATGATCGGCGACGCGGTTTTCGTCCGCACCAAGAACGCGACGACCGCTGGCGCGCGGGACGAACAGGGCACTCTTCGCCATTTCGGCCAGGCCGAGCATCGCGCGTTCTGGGCTTGGGCCGCGGTGGAATTCCTCCGCCACACCGGCGCCCGCATCGAGGAGATGCCGGAGCTCAGCCATCACGCGATGATTCAGTACCGGCTGCCCACCACCGGCGAGATCGTCCCACTGTTGCAGATCGCTCCCTCCAAGACCGACCAGGAGCGAGTCGTGCTCGTCAGCCCAGAACTGGCCGACGTCCTGGCCACCATCATCCGACGTGTCCGCGACCCGCGGACCGGAGCCATCCCGCTCCTGTCCGCCTACGACTATGAGGAACGCGTCTGGAACCCACCGTCCCCGCTGCTGTTCCAGTGGGACCGCGGCGGCGAGAGATCCCGCATGTCGGGCGAGTTCATCCGCAGCGCGCTGGGAGAGGTCCTCGCCTTCATCGGCCTCACCGACTCAACCGGCCAGCCTCTGGTCTTCGCGCCGCACGACTTCCGCCGCCTGTTCATCACCGATGCCATCCGCTCTGGCCTCCCGCCTCACATCGCGCAGGTCATCGCCGGCCACGCCAACATCAACACCACGATGGGCTACAACGCGATCTACCCAGAAGAGACCATCGAAGCCCACCGCGCCTTCATCACCCGCCGCCGTGCTCTGCGCCCGGCAGAGGAATACCGCACCCCCACCGATGCTGAGTGGGACTCCCTCGGCCACTTCGAGCGCCGCAAGCTCTCCGTCGGCACCTGCGCCCGCGCCTACGGCACCGCATGCGTCCACGAGCACGCTTGCGTCCGCTGTTCTCTACTTCGCCCCGACCCCACTCAGCGCGGTCGGCTGGTGGAAATCAGGGACAACCTCGTTTCCCGCATCGCCGAGGCGGAAAGGGAGGGCTGGCTCGGTGAGATCGAAGGGCTCCGCGTCAGCCTGGCCGGCGCCGAATCCAAGATCAGCCAGATAGATACCGCGTCCTCCGGCAGCTTGGTGAACCTCGGCCTGCCCGCTCTGCGGAAGGAACGATGACATGGACCAAGTCGGGCGCCCTACCAGCCTCTGGTCCGTTCGTTGGGGCATCGGCAACTCACGGCAGCAGGCACTCCCCCTGCGGATCAAAGCAGACGAGCCCGTGCTCGCGCGCCAGCGAAGCAACGTACTCAGAGACCTCCTCAGCCTTGCTGTAGGACATGAGCAGGTACACGATCGGCCCCGAGGCCTCATCGATCACTGGTGGCGACGCCCATACGACACTGCCGTCGGCGTCGTCCGGGTACCGCCCGACGAGCGCCTCGACATAGGCCACGATGCGCGGCGCCGGCGGCACAACGACATCATCCGACTCCAGGTAGCGCGCATAGAGCTGGTCGTAAACCGAGCCCGCTTGATGATTGTCGAGTGGGCGTTCACCGTCCCACACAGCAAGGTCGTAGCTCACAGCCGAATCGTCGCAGGTGACGTTCGGCCCTAACCAGCCGGCCCTGTCGCCCAGTGATCCGTACGAGGTCCTGGTTCAGAGAAGTCACGAGCCCGAAGCTGATCGCACCACTCCAGATGCCACGGGGCATGGCAGACCTCCCACAGCAGCCCCGAGCATCAACAGTGTGGGATCTCAGATCCCGTGGCCGAATCTCAGGGGAAACGGACAGCCCGTGGCCGGACGGACACGGATGTGAGACTGCCTGATCAGCCTGTTCACTCTTTGGAGTGACCTAGACGTGGCAGAGGCGTCCTATGGACAGTCTGTTGGCAGGAGGGCCGATCGGCATCCGGCCCGCGCTGGGGGACGCCATGGGCGGTGCCGCGAGCACTCTCAGTATTCGCCGTACGGATAGTGCAGTCGACGAGGTCGGGGGCCGCTCGTCACCCTCGTTCGATCTGATGCGCTCGGCCGCACCGTGGCGGACGTTTCGCTGGTACAAGGGACAGCGGCACTACAACCCGGACTACTTCTTGAGCACCGAGCGCGGCCCTGTGGTGGTGGGCGTCCAGCCGCGGTGCCGGCTGTCGGCCCCTGAGGCCGCTTCGACCTTGGAGTAGACGCGGCAGGCGATGGCCGACCGCCAGTGGCACTACAAGGTAGGGAGCGAACCTTCCGCCATCGATCTGGAGAACATCCCGCTTCCTTACCGGATTCCGACGCGAGCGGCTGTTCGCGCCGGAGCTGGTGGACGAGCTCCGGGCCGTCGACCTTGACGGTGTCGCGATCGGCCAAGCTGCAGGCCGGATACCGCTCCGGTAGGGGGAGCCGCGCTCCGCGTACGCGCCAGGCTCCTCGCTGGAGGACCGGTACACGGCGAAGGCGGTAGAGCTGGGGGTTGCCGCACGGTCGGTGAGGCGCTGGATCGCTCAGTTCCGTGAGCACGGAGAGGCCGGGCTGACGCCGAGGAAGAAGCAGTCCTTGAGCAGGGGGACGTCAGTTGATGATCGCTGGGTGGAAACGGCCCTGGAAGTGATCGTCGAGCACACCGACCAGTCACGGCCCTCGCGGACGTTGGTGATCGCGCGGACGCGGGCTCGGGTGATCGCCCGGTTCGGCGAGGGCGTCGTGGCGCAGCCGAGCCGGGCGACGGCGTTTCGGATCCTGGCGGACCTGGAGCGCCGTCATCCGTTCGTGCCTGGTTCAGGGAAGCAGCAGGAGTTTGCCGGTGGTGGCACGGGACTCGAT
>NZ_JBEXZD010000139.1:0-20354 GCF_040628575.1 Streptomyces sp. NPDC006393 | reverse complement strand
CGTGGACTGAACTCCTTCTCGGACCCCGGCCCGTCGTTCTCAGATTCGTCTCACGAAGGCTCGCTAGCCTGCCCGCCCGAACGAAGGTGTGCCGGGGTGTGAAGGAGGCGGCAGGTGGCACGCGGAGGGCGCGAGGGCCGCGGAGGACAGGGACTGGCCCGTGTGGCCGTCGTCGTACGGGCCGGGGCGGCCCCGCTGTGGTGGTTCGGGGTGGTCGCGGCGGGGGCCGGGGCGGCGTGGCCGGGACTGACCGGGCGCCGGATCGGCGTGTCGGCGGGCGCCGCGCTGTTCCTGGTGAGCGCCGCCGTCGTCGCCTGCGCCCGGCGCCGCCGCTACACCGCCCTCGCCCGCGCCGCGAGCCGCGCCGGACGGCACGACGTGCTCCAGGACCGGGCGGTCACCGTCCGCGCCTGGCGGCGGGGACACCGCTGGTGGCTGCTGCTGGCCTTCGTGGCCGCGCTGGGCAGCTCGCTCGCCGTGCCGGCGGCCGGCGGGATGCTGCTGGCGGGTGCCGGCACCGGGCTGCGGCTGAAGGCCGCCTGGCTCGGGCGGCGCGAGCGGGCCGACGACGTGCTGCTGTGGGTGCGGGTGGACTGGCTCGGCAGGTACGGCGGGCGCCCCACGGGCCCGGCGGTCAAGGGCTACCGCGGCACCGGCATCGCGGCGGGCGACGCGGCCCCGGGCGGGGCGCGCCGCCGCACCGCGGCGCTCGTCTGATCAGACCTCCGGATCAGACCTCCAGGTCCTCCTCGATCTTCTTCAGCTGGTGGCGGGCCATCGCGAGGTTGGCCCGCTTGGAGTCCAGTACGAGGTAGAGGAAGAGGCCGTTGCCGCCACGGCCGCCGACCAGGCGGATCAGGTGGTACTGGTCGTTGAGCGTGATCAGGATGTCCTCGATCTGCCCTTTGAGGCCGAGGTGCTCCATGGTGCGCAACTTGGCCCGAACGACGTCCGTGTTGCCGGCCGCGGCCACGTTCAGGTCGAAGGTCTTGCTGCCGCCCATCGTGCCCAGCGCCATGCCGCTGGTGTAGTCGACGAGGGCGACTCCGGTCGCGCCCTCGATGGAGGCGAGGGCTTCCTTCAGGCAGGTCTCGGTGTTGGCCATGGCCGGTCTCCTTGTTCGTTAACTTTCGGTGGTGGTAGGCGTGTTGGCGCCGGTGGCGCGTGGCACGCGCGTGGTTCTGGTCCGTGGGGCTGTGGTCCCGGCGGTCCCCGTGGTTCCGGCGGCCTTGGCGGCCGGGGCCGGCTTCGTGGCCCTCGCCGGTGTCACCCGTCCGAGGCCCCGGGCCGCCGCCTCGGCGTCGACCAGTTCCCCGATGCGGGCTCCCGCCCTGCGGCCCTCCAGGTGGAGGCGGCCGACGTTGACGCGGTCCTGGGCGAGCAGCGTCAGGACGGCGGTGCGGCCCGCCGCGTAGGTGGCGACATAGCCGTGGACGCCGCGCATCAGCAGTTCGCGCAGCTCCCCTCGGCCGGTCACGTCCGCCATGCGTACGGCGACGCCGAGCGCGGTCGCGGTCAGCGCGGCCACGCCCTCCGGTTCCACGCCCGGGGTGTCGTGGGCCAGGACGAGGCCGTCGGTGCTCGCGGCGAGGGCGCCGGTGAGCTGGGGGACGCGGGCTCTCAGTCGGCGCAGTTCGTCCAGGATCTCGGGCTCGGCCGCCATCCGGTGTCTCCTTTCAAAGGGCCTCCAGCGCATCCCTGAGCCTCTTCAGCAGCGTGATGTGGGGGTCGTTGGTGTCCGCGAGCCGCTCGGTGATCCCGTGCGGCGGCCCGGCGCCCGACACTGCCGGTGCGGTGCCCGCGTCTGCCGGTGCGGTGCCCGCGCCTGGCGGTCCGTCGTCCGTCGCCGTCGGCCCCTCGCCGGTGGCCGTCGGCTCCGCGTCGGTCGCCGCCGGTCCACCGCCCGTCGCCGCCGGTCCGGTGTCCGCCTCCGGCTGCCGGGGGATCACGAGGCCGGCGGAGGCCAGACGGCGTACGTCCACCAGGGTGTGGAACGCCTGGCGGCCCAGCTCCCGGGCGAGTTCGGCGGCCGTGCGGGTGCCGTCGACCCGCTCCAGCAGGGCCCGCTGACGGGCGGTGAGCTTCGGTGCCGCGGTGGTGTGCGTCCGCGCCAGCGGGGCGCTGTCCGCCCGTGGGTCGGGCCAGATGCGGCGCAGCAGGTCCCGGCGGCGCAGGGTCTCGCGCTCCAGGGCGGCGACCGGGACCGGCAGGACGGGGCCGAGCCGGTGGGCGACGCCGTAGCGGAAACGGCCCGGGGTGCTGCTCGGGGCGAGCGCGAAGTAGGCGGCGTCGTAGAGGGCGCCCAGACGGCACAGTTGCAGCGCCCCCTCGGCCAGATGGCCACCGGCCAGCAGCAGGTGCGCGACGCCGCCGCGCTCGTCGGCCCGGGAGACGGTGTCCCGCCAGGTCTCGGGCGTGAGCGTGCCGTGCGCGGTGAGGAGGGTGTCCAGGCCCGGGGCCAGCGGGCTCTCGGCGTGCACCACGCGGCCCTCGCTGAGGTGGAGCGTGCCGCGTTCGCGGACGAGGACGCCGCTGGCCCGTTCGGCGGCGAGCCGGGTCAGCATCGGCGACAGGCCGCCCCAGGCCCGCTCGGCGGCGGTCGCGCGGTCGCGCACCGGCAGCCGGGGCGGAGGAGTGGTGTCGACCACGGTCATCCCAGCACCAGCCGCTCGGCCATCTCGCCCAGGCGTATCCGGGCCAGCGCGAGGTTGCCGTCCGCACGGGCCAGCCACAGGTGCAGGAACACGGTGCTGTCGAAGGTCGTCTCCACGAACCGCAGCAGGTGGTAGCTGTCCCGGTTGCTGACGATCAGGTCCTCGACCGGAGGGCGCTCGCCGACGGGGTCGTCGGCGGCGAACGCCCCGTGCTCCGCGGCCAGCCGGGCCAGCTCGGCGGCCTCGGCCGCGGTGGTCTCGTGGTCGCCGCCCGGGGCCTCCCCGACGGTGCCCAGGGCCAGCCCGCTCGTCCAGTCGACCAGCGCGGCGCCTCGCGCGCCGGGCAGCCGCATGGCCTCCAGTAGGCACTCGTCGATTCCGGGCACCGTCGCTCCCCTCCCACCTGGTGTGTCGGCTGAGTGAAGGCGACGCTACGCAGGGTGTGCGAAGCTGGTGGGGGTTACGGCATTTTCCAGAGGAACATGCGACCGAGGGGCTAATGTGGGTCGACTGACCCGGGTTTCCCCCAGTTGCGCCGGTTGCTTCCGGCGTGCCTCAAGAGCGCTCGGGTGCGCGCAGGGTGGTGAGTGCCGACGCGTGCGCCCCTCCAGCCTCGGCCACGATCTCCTCGACCCCCTGCGGCGCGCGCACGGTCGCGAAGGCGACACCGCCGGCGCCGTCCGGCGCGTAGCCGTAGACGCCGGGCCGGGGCAGGGAGTTGTAGGCGTAGTGGTGGGCGAAGTAGTACGCGCCGGTGTCCAGCGCGGCCACGTGGTCGCCCGGGTCCAGCGGGGGGAGCGCGCGGGCCTCGGCGAGCAGGTCACCCGCGAAGCACGCCGGCCCGGCCACGTCCTGGACCACCTCCGGGCCCGCCTTGGGCCGGCCCTTGGCGTCGTACGCGGCCAGCCGCAGCGGCCACGACCCCGGCGCGTACACCGTCCGGGTGGCGACCTGCACGCCCGCGTGCGTCACGGCGACCGGCCGGCCGCCGGCGCTCTTGGTGTACTCCACCCGCGCCACCACCGTGCCCTGCTTGGCCAGCAGCGACCGCCCGAACTCGGTCACCAGCCCGTACCGCCCGTCGAACAGCCCCGGCACCACCTCGCCCAGCAGCCGTGCGTACTGCGCGTACGTCGGTGTCGTCGCCTCCGAGGCGAAGTTCACCGGCAGCCCGCCGCCGATGTCGAGGGTGTCGATCTGCCGCCGCCCCGCCCGCTCGTTGATCTCCTCGGCGAGCGCGTACGTCTCCGCCACGCCCCGCGCCATCAGGGACAGCGGGATGCCCTGCGAGCCGGTGTGGGCGTGCAGCCGGGTCAGCCACGGCCGGTCCAGGTACGCCCGCACGACCCACTCGCGCGCTCCCTCGTCACGCAGCGCCACCCCGAACTTCGAGGTCGCCGTCGCCGTCGACAGCGCCCCGATGGTGCCCCCGCCGACCTGCGGATTCACCCGGATCCCGAGCGGGGAGCGAGGCGTGGAGGACCGTACGAGGCTGTCGATGCGGTCCAGTTCCTGGGGGCTGTCGGCGTTCACGGCGATGCCCAGGGCCAGCGCCTCGCGCAGCTCGGCCGGGGTCTTGGCGGGCGAGTCCAGGACCGTGCGGTCGGCCGGCACCCCGGCCGCCCGGGCCAGCGCCAGCTCCCCGGGGCTCGCCACCTCGGCGCCGATGCCCTCCTCGCACAGCAGCCGCAGCACGGGCACCAGCGGAGTCGCCTTGACCGCGAAGGCGTGCAGCACCGGTGTGCCCGGCGCCGCGACCGCGGCGAACGCCGCCGTGAGGTCCGCCGCGGCCTCCCGGATGCCCTGGACGTCCAGCAGTCCCACGAGCGGGGAGTCGGGCCCGAGCAGTCCCTGCTCCACCGCGGCCCGCACCGCCTCGTCCCGCCGCACGGCCCGCTCGCCGTCCGTACGGCCCGCCCGGTCCTCGTCGCCGTAGCCGCCCATGTCCTCGTCCCCCGCTCCCCTGCTGCCGGCAGTCGTCCACACCATGGGACCAGCCAAACATCCCGGGTGCGCCGATGTCGGCACACCGACGTATTGACTAGTTCTATTCAGCAAGTCAGGATGTGAATAGACGTAGTAACAATCCATCGGGAGCAACCGCCAGGAGGCAGACCATGTCAGGACCCCGACCCGTACGAGCGCCGCGCGGTACGGAACTGAGCGCCCTGGGATGGCAGCAGGAGGCCGCCCTGCGGATGCTCCAGAACAACCTCGACCCCGAGGTCGCCGAGCACCCCGACAAGCTCGTCGTCTACGGCGGCACCGGCAAGGCCGCCCGCGACTGGCGCTCCTTCGACGCCATGGTCCGCACCCTGAGGACCCTCAAGGCCGACGAGACGATGCTCGTCCAGTCCGGCCGCCCCGTCGGCGTCATGCAGACCCACGAGTGGGCGCCGCGCGTCCTCCTCGCCAACTCCAACCTCGTCGGCGACTGGGCCAACTGGGAGGAGTTCCGCCGCCTGGAGGCACTCGGCCTGACCATGTACGGCCAGATGACGGCCGGCTCCTGGATCTACATCGGCACCCAGGGCATCCTCCAGGGCACCTACGAGACCTTCGCCGCCGTCGCCGCGAAGAAGTTCGGCGGCACGCTCGCCGGGACGATCACCCTCACCGCCGGCCTCGGCGGCATGGGCGGCGCCCAGCCGCTCGCGGTCACCATGAACGACGGCGTGGCGATCTGCATCGACTGCGACCCGCGCGCCATCGAACGCCGCATCGAGCACCGCTACCTGGACGTGAAGGCGGACTCCCTCGACCACGCCCTCCAGCTGGCCGTCGAGGCGCGCGACCAGCGCAGGCCGCTGTCCATCGGCGTCCTCGGCAACGCCGCCGAACTGGTCCCGCAGCTGCTCGCGATGAGCGCCCCCATCGACATCGTCACCGACCAGACCTCCGCCCACGACCCGCTGTCCTACCTGCCGCTCGGCATCGCCTTCGACGACATGGCCGACGAGGCCGCCAAGGACCCGGCCGGCTTCACCACCCGGGCCCGCGAGTCCATGGCCCGCCACGTCGAGGCGATGGTCGGCTTCCAGGACGCCGGCGCCGAGGTCTTCGACTACGGCAACTCCATCCGCGGCGAGGCGCAGCTGGCCGGGTACGACCGGGCGTTCGCCTTCCCCGGCTTCGTCCCCGCCTACATCCGGCCGCTGTTCTGCGAGGGCAAGGGCCCCTTCCGCTGGGCCGCGCTGTCCGGTGAGGCCTCCGACATCGCCAAGACGGACAAGGCGATCCTGGAGCTGTTCCCCGAGAACGAGTCCCTGGCCCGCTGGATCAAGATGGCCGGCGAGCGCGTCCACTTCCAGGGCCTGCCCGCGCGCATCTGCTGGCTCGGCTACGGCGAGCGCGACAAGGCGGGCGAGCGGTTCAACGACATGGTCGCGAGCGGTGAGCTCCAGGCGCCGATCGTGATCGGCCGCGACCACCTCGACTGCGGCTCCGTCGCCTCCCCGTACCGCGAGACCGAGGCCATGCTCGACGGCTCCGACGCGATCGCCGACTGGCCGCTGCTGAACGCCATGGTGAACGTCGCCTCGGGCGCCTCGTGGGTCTCCATCCACCACGGCGGCGGCGTCGGCATGGGGCGGTCCATCCACGCCGGGCAGGTGACCGTCGCCGACGGCACGGCGCTGGCCGGGGAGAAGATCCGCCGGGTGCTGACGAACGACCCCGGGATGGGCGTCATCCGGCACGTGGACGCCGGGTACGACATCGCGGAGTCGGTGGCCGGCGAGCGTGGCGTGCGGGTGCCGATGCGCGAAGGTGACGACGCGTGACCTTCCACAGCATGTGGGCGGAGCTGCTGCCGATCGGCCGCAGCTCCGCCTCCGGCGGGTACCGGCGCTTCGCCTGGACCGGGGCCGACGCCGAGTGCCGGGCCTGGTTCAGGGAGCAGGCCGAGGCGCGAGGGCTGGCGTACGAGGTCGACCGGAACGGGAACCAGTGGGCCTGGCTCGGGGATCCGGACGGTGAGGACGCCGTCGTGGCCGGGTCGCATCTCGACTCGGTGCCCGACGGCGGGGCCTTCGACGGGCCGCTCGGCGTGGTCTCGGCCTTCGCCGCGCTCGACGAACTGCGCGGGAGGGGAGCGCGGTTCGGCAAGCCGTTCGCCGTCGTCAACTTCGGTGACGAGGAAGGCGCCCGGTTCGGTCTGGCCTGCGTCGGGTCGCGGCTGACGGCCGGTCAGCTCACCGTGGAGCAGGCGCACCGGCTGACCGACGCCGACGGGATCACGCTGCCCCGGGCCATGGAGGCCGCCGGGTACGACCCGGACGCCATCGGCCCGGACCCGGAGCGGCTCGCGCGCATCGGGGCCTTCGTCGAGCTGCACGTCGAGCAGGGCCGCGCCCTCGACCTCACCGGGGACGCCGTCGGGGTGGCCAGCGCCATCTGGCCGCACGGGCGCTGGCGGTTCGACTTCCGCGGTGAGGCCAACCACGCCGGCACCACCCGGCTGGCCGACCGGCGCGACCCGATGCTGTCGTACGCCGAGACCGTCCTGGCCGCCCGGCGCGAGGCCGAGTTCGCCGGTGCCGTCGCCACCTTCGGCAAGATCGCCGTGGAGCCGAACGGCGTCAACGCGATCCCGTCCCTGGTGCGCGGCTGGCTCGACTCCCGCGCCGCCGACCAGCAGACCCTGGACAAGGTGGTCGGCGGTGTGGAGGAGGCGGCCCGCGCGTACGCCGCCGCGCACGGAGTCGACCTCGACGTGGTCCGCGAGTCCTTCACCCCCGTCGTCGAGTTCGACCACGCCCTGCGCGACGAACTCGCCCGCATCCTGGGCGGCCGGACGGATCTGAAGGTGCCGGTGCTCGGTACCGGCGCGGGACACGACGCCGGAATCCTCTCCGGGAGCGTCCCGACCGCCATGCTGTTCGTGCGCAACCCCACCGGTGTCTCGCACTCCCCGGCCGAGTTCGCGGCCGAGGACGACTGCACGGCGGGGGTGCGCGCACTCGCCGACGTACTGGAAGGACTGGCCTGCACGTGATGCCCACCCAGCGGACGCGGACGTACTGGCTGGAGCACGCCTGGCTCGGCACCCACGCCGAGCCGGGCGTGGCGCTCGACGTGCGGGACGGTCGCATCGCGGCCGTCCGCACCGGCGTGCCCACCCCGCCCCCGGAAGCCGAGCCCCTGCGCGGGCTGACGATCCCCGGGCTGGCCAACGCCCACAGCCACGCCTTCCACCGCGCCCTGCGCGGCACCGTCCAGGTCGGCTCCGGAACCTTCTGGACCTGGCGCGAGGTCATGTACGCCACCGCCGAACGGCTCACCCCGGAGACCTACCACGCCCTGGCCCGCGCGGTGTACGCCGAGATGGCCCTCGCCGGGATCACGGCCGTCGGCGAGTTCCACTACGTCCACCACGCCGCGGGCGGCTCCCCGTACGCCGACCCGAACGCGATGGGCGAGGCACTGATCGAGGCCGCCGCCGAAGCCGGCATCCGCATCACCCTCCTGGACACCTGCTATCTCTCCGCCGGCTTCGGGCGGGCGCCCGACCGGCACCAGCTCCGCTTCTCGGACGGGACGGCCGAGGCCTGGGCCGAACGCTGTTCACTTCTCAAGGAACGGGATCACGCGCGGATCGGCGCCGCCGTCCACTCGGTGCGGGCCGTGCCCGCGCCCGAACTGGCGACCGTGGCGCGGTGGGCCGAGGAGCGGCGGGCCCCGCTCCATGTGCACCTGTCGGAGCAGACCGCCGAGAACGACGCCTGCCTCCGGGCTCACGGATGCACCCCCACCCGGCTGCTGGCCGACCACGGGGTCCTCGGGCCGCGCACGACCGGCGTGCACAACACCCACCTCACCGAGGAGGACATCGCCCTGCTCGGCGGGTCCCGCACCGGCACCTGCATGTGCCCGACCACCGAACGGGACCTGGCTGACGGCATCGGTCCCGCCGTCGCCCTCCAGCGCGCCGGCTCCCCGCTCTCCCTCGGCTCCGACAGCCACGCCGTCATCGACCTGCTCGAAGAGGCCCGCGCGATGGAGCTGAACGAGCGGCTGCGCACCCGCACCCGCGGGCACTGGACCGCCGCGGCCCTGCTGCACGCCGCGTCCGAGGCCGGTCATGCGGCCCTGGGCTGGGAGGAGGCCGGCAACCTGCGGCCGGGGGCGCTCGCCGACTTCACGACGATCGCCCTCGACACGGTCAGGACAGCGGGCCCGCAGCCGCGACTCGCCGCCGAGACGGCCGTATTCGCCGCCTCCGCGGCGGACGTGCGCCACACGGTCGTGGGTGGCCGTCATGTCGTGCGTGACGGAGTCCACGCCCTCGTACCCGATGTGGCGTCGGCGCTGGCAGGCGCCGTCCGAGCGCTGCGCGGCTGAATCCCCCCGTCACCCTTGAGGACACCATGAGCAGCACAGTCATCAGCAACATCGCCACGCTGGTCACCAACGACCCCTCCCTCGGATGGGGGTCCCCCCGCTCGAGCAAATTCGAGAGTGGGGGAGGATCCTCACTGGGCCTGATCCGGGACGCGGCCGTCGTCATCGACGGCGACCGCGTCGCGTGGACCGGTGAATCAAGCAAAGCACCCGCCACTGACAACCGGGTCGACGCGGGCGGCCGGGCGGTGCTCCCCGGCTTCGTGGACTCCCACTCCCACCTGGTCTTCGCCGGTGACCGCACCGAGGAGTTCAACGCCCGCATGTCCGGCCGGGCCTACAGCGCGGGCGGCATCCGCACCACGGTCGCCGCCACCCGGGCCGCCTCGGACGCGGAGTTGGAGGCCAACCTCACCCGTTACCTCGCCGAGGCACTGCGCCAGGGCACCACCACGTTCGAGACCAAGTCCGGTTACGGCCTGACCGTCGCCGACGAGGCCCGCGCCCTGCGCATCGCCGCCGCGCACACCGATGAGGTCACCTACCTCGGCGCCCACATCGTCTCCCCCGACTACGCCGCGGACCCGGCGGCGTACGTGGAGCTGGTCACCGGCGAGATGCTCGACGCCTGCGCACCGCACGCCCGCTGGATCGACGTCTTCTGCGAGAAGGGCGCCTTCGACGGCGACCAGGCCCGCGCGATCCTCACCGCGGGCAAGGCCAGGGGCCTGCACCCGCGCGTCCACGCCAACCAGCTCTCCCACGGCCCCGGCGTACAGCTCGCCGTCGAGCTGGACGCGGCCAGCGCCGACCACTGCACCCACCTCACGGACGCGGACGTCGACGCCCTCGCGAACAGCCGTACCGTCGCGACCCTCCTCCCGGGCGCCGAGTTCTCCACCCGCGCCGAGTGGCCCGACGCCCGCCGCCTCCTCGACGCCGGCGCCACGGTCGCGCTGTCCACCGACTGCAACCCGGGCTCGTCCTTCACGTCCTCACTGCCGTTCTGCATCGCGCTCGCCGTACGGGACATGGGCATGACCCCGGACGAGGCGGTCTGGTCGGCCACCGCGGGCGGGGCCGCGGCCCTGCGCCGCACGGACGTCGGCCGCCTGACACCCGGCGCCCGAGCCGACCTGGTGCTCCTGGACGCGCCCAGCCACGTCCACCTGGCCTACCGGCCGGGCGTACCGCTGGTGAGCGAGGTCTGGCGGCGCGGCGTGCGCGAGGTCGCTCACCGCTGACCCGCCCGCCACCGCTGCTCCGCACCACCGCTCAGCGGGTCCAAGGACAGGTAGCCGCCGCTGTCGGTGAGGGCCGTCTCGATGGCGACGGCCGGGCGGATCACGCCGTCCGGGTCGACGGTGAACGTCAGGTTCCGGCCGTTTCTGCCGTCGACCGAGTCGCACGACCAGATGCCGACGCCCTTGTCCACCGAGCCCCGGCTGTCCAGGCAGAAGTCGGGGTCCGCGGCCGACTGCACGACACCGCGCTCGGAGTCCACGCGCCAGCGCTGGGTGTCCGCCGAGCCGCAGGGGGCGGTGACGACGTCCGTGCCGTTGTCGAAGTCGCCGGTCACGTCCAGACAGCGGCCCGAGGCGTCGTTCACCACCTGTGCGAACGCCGCGCCCGGCGGATAGGTGGGGGTCGGCCTGGGCGTCGGCTTCGGCGGCGGGGGAGCGGGACGGGCGGTCCGTGTGGGCCGTGGGGACGGTGTGGGCGACGGCGGCCGTGAGGTCGCGGACGGAGACGGTGTCGCGGGACCGGTCGACACCGTCGCCGTCACCGTGACCTGGGAGGGCGCCGAGGGAGTGGTCACCGCGCCCGCCGCCCGCCGGTGCGGCTGCGAGCCGGACGAGGAGAGCACGAAGAGCAGCAACGGGGTGAGGGCGACGCCGAGCGCCGCCGAGGCCAGGACGTAGCGGCGGGACGGCGGCCAGGCGGCGGACCGCGTGCCGGCGCCGGTGGGCGCACCGGCCTCCGGGCCCGGTCCGGCGGGCCGCCGCGCGACGTACGCCGTGCCGGCCCAGGGCAGCAGGCCCTCGGCGAGCGCGGTGCGCGGGTCGTCGCGCAGCGCGGACTGCTCCTCGAACGCGGCCGTGCAGTGCGCGCAGTGCGCCATGTGGGTGTGCAGATCGGCACTGGAACGGGGGTTCTCCGGCCGCACGGACTCCTCGATCAGCCGCCGGAAGTCGCCGCAGTGCGGGTCGTCGGAGGCGGCGAGGCGGCTTCTCAGACAGGCCCGTGCCATGGCCTGGAGCGCCTGCGGGGCGCCGTAGCGCACGTCCTCGCGGGTGAGGCCGAGGAACCTGGCCGTCCGTTCATCGCTCTCCTGCTCCACGGTCCCGTACCAGAGCAGTCCCTGGGCCCGCAGCGGCAGCGACTCGAAGGCCGCGAGCAGCGGCGGTTCGGGGCCGTCGACGCCGGCCGTGCTCAGCACCAGCAGCAGCCCCGCGTCCAGGCCGCCCGCGCGCTCGTCGCGCGCCCAGGCGGCGGCCAGACGGGTGGTCAGCAGCAGGAGTTGCAGCCGCACCGGGACGCCCCGGTCCACGCCGCGGGCACTCTCGCGCGCCGCACGGGTGAACGCCTGCGCGGCCAGCTGCCGCGCCGCCGCGTCACTGGTCGTGCACTGGCGGGCGTAGGCGAGCACGGCGGAGTGATGACGGCCCCGCAGCTCCCGCAACGCCGGATAGACCGTCGGTGTCTCGGCACGCAACAACCCGACCAGCCGCGCATCGGCCGCCTCCGCGTAGCCGCCGGCCTCCCCGGCCCCACCGTCCCCGTCGGCACCCGAGCCCGCGACCCCGCCGGGCACCTCCGGGTAAGCGCCCGCGACTTCGCCGGGCGTCTCCGCGTGCCGGACCGTCGCCGGGCCGGCCGCCCCCGCGTCCGGTCTCGCGGTCGTCCCGGACGCGCCCGCGCCTGTCGCCGCCGCTTCGCCGGGCGCACCCGCACGCGACCTCGCGGCTTCCCCGAGTGCCCCCGGGTACGGGCCGCCCGCGTCCCCGGTCTCGACGTCGTTGCCGCTACCGTCGGCCCGAGCCATCGCCTGCCTCCTCGCAGCCCCGGCCGGCATCCGGAGTCCTGACGTACCGGCCGGTTTGGAGGGCGACCATAGTGGGGGAGGCGGGGCGGGAAAAGAGGTTTCCGCGGGTAACCGGGAGCCGCCGGTGCGGTGTTGGACCGGTTCCGTCCGGCGCCGCCGTTCGCGGCACCGGGCGGTGAACCTCATGTCAGGCCGGTCAGTCCTCGACGGTCAGCCCCTTGCGCAGCCGTACCAGCGTGCGCGACAGCAGCCGTGAGACGTGCATCTGCGAGATGCCGAGCTCGTCGCCGATCTCCGACTGGGTCATGCCCGCCACGAACCGCAGGGACAGGATCTTCCGGTCCCGGCAGGGCAGTTCGGCGATCAGCGGCTTCAACGACTCGACGTACTCGATACCTTCGAGCCCGTGGTCCTCGTAGCCGATGCGGTCCGCGAGCGCACCCTCGGAGTCGTCGTCCTCGGGCTGCGCGTCCAGTGACGAGGCGGTGTACGCGTTGGACGCCGCCATGCCCTCGACCACCTCGTCCCGGGACAGGCCGAGGTGCTCGGCCAGTTCCGTCACCGTCGGGGCGCGGTCCAGGCGCTGGGCCAGTTCGTCACCGGCCTTGGCCAGGTCCAGCCGCAGTTCCTGGAGCCGGCGCGGCACGCGCACGGACCACGAGGTGTCACGGAAGAAGCGCTTGATCTCGCCGATGATGGTGGGCATCGCGAAGGTCGGGAACTCGACGCCCCGGGCGAGCTCGAATCGGTCGATCGCCTTGATCAGGCCGATGGTGCCCACCTGGATGATGTCCTCCATCGGCTCGCTGCGGGAGCGGAAGCGGGAGGCGGCGAACTTGACCAGCGCGAGGTTGAGTTCGACGAGGGTGTTGCGGACGTACGAGTACTCGTGGGTGCCTTCCTCGAGGGACTCGAGCCGCTCGAAGAGGGTCTTGGACAGCGCCCGGGCGTCGTCCGGGGCCACCTCGTCGTACGGGGGGATGTCCGGAAGTCCGGCCAGCGCGACGGCCGGATCGGTCCGCTCGGCGCGTACGTCGTCCTGAAGCTCGATGGGATCCAGATGGTCCGGAGGGGGTGTCGACGTCGCCGTCTGGGTATGCGAGGCGTCGAGCCGGGGTGACATGATGTCCTCCATCGTTCTCGGCATATGGCTGCCGAAGCCAGTTCGTGCACTGCGGTGTGCGGCGCCTCCAAAGCCGGCCGTGTCGGGTACGTGTCTCTACTAGCCCTACCCGCTTCACCAGGGCCACCGCAAGTGCCTTATGTGGCTATATGTCCGTTTCTGTGTGGTTGTTCGGGTGTCGGAGGGGTGAGGGAAGGCGTAGTGTTCGAGGGCGTCAGTCAGCAGCCAAGACACCGGGAGAGAGAGACGGCATGGACCGCGGGACGGTCGGCAGCGCACAGTCGGGCCGGCTTCTGGTGGAGGTGCGGCAAGAGGGTTCCAGTGCCGTCGTGACTCCGGCCGGTGAGCTGGACCATCACACGGCCGACCTGCTGCGCGAGCCGCTCGAGGAGTGCCTCGCCAAGGGGCGCTCGCGCCTGGTGGTGGACTGTTCGCGCCTGGAGTTCTGCGACTCCACCGGGCTGAACGTGCTGCTGGGGGCGCGACTGAAGGCGGAGGCGGCCGGGGGAGGTGTGCACCTCGCCGGCATGCTGCCGGTGGTGGCGCGTGTGTTTGAGATCACAGGAGCGGACGCGGTCTTCAGCGTGCACGACACGCTCGAGGATGCTCTGGCCGACGAGACCGGCTGATCCGGCCGGCGGGCCGCCCGTCGGCGCGTCGCTTCCGTGTGCTGTTCTGCGGAAACCTTCAGTCGACCGGCCCACCCGTCGGCCCCGCCGAGAGGCACGCCGAGAGACATGCCGAGCGGTACGCCCCACGCGCCGGAAAACGGGGGTGTCCCATGGGATCGGTCGGGCAGGAGTCATCCTGGACGCATCGGCAGGCGGCGTACCGACATGTGTGTGTGCAGTGACTTTGTGTAGTGACGTGTGAAACGTGAACTGGTGAATCGGTGAGGTGAAGCGCTGATGAGCACCACCCGGCCTTACTCGCCGGGCGACCGCGGCCCGGAGCCCAGCGGCGCTTCCGGGGCGTCCGAGGGGGGCGCGCCTGCGGACGGGACGTCCGCAGGGGGCGCGACGACCGTGCCCGCGGTCCCGTCGGGGGGTCGTCAGGTCCGCAGGCTGAGCTTCGACGGCGAGAGCGGCGTCGTGCCGCTCGCCCGCGACTTCGCCCGCCAGGCGCTGTACGCGTGGGGCTGGCTGCCCGCCGCGAGCGCCGACCAGCGGGCCGCCGCCGAGGACGTACTCCTCGTCGTCTCCGAACTGGTCACCAACGCCTGTCTGCACGCCGAGGGCCCGGACCAGATGGAGATCACCTGTGACAACAAGGTGATCCACATCGAGGTCTCCGACCGCGGCACCGGCCAGCCGGCCCCGCGCACCCCGCACCGCGCCGGCCGCCCCGGCGGTCACGGCATGTTCATCGTCCAGCGCCTGTGCCTCGACTGGGGCGTCGTACGCGTTCCCGGGGTCGCCGGCAAGAGGGTGTGGGCGGAGCTGGGGGCTCCCGCGTAGGAGTCCGCTCCCGGTGCGCGGGCCCGCCGCCGGTCTCAGCGCCCCTTCGAGGGCCGGCGCAGCAGATAGCCCTCCACGGGGCCCACGGTCTCGTCCAGGGTGCGTGCGTCCGACCAGTGGCGCTGCTCGATGGGCGCGAGGAGGTCCTCCACGGTGCACGACCACGCCCGGCACAGGGCGCGCAGCAGCAGTCCGTTGAGGCCCCCCGACATACGCCACCACACCTTCTGCCAGGTCAGCTCGGACTGGTTGCGCGCGGACTCGTAGGCGGGATCGCGGTTCAGTACGTCGGGGAAGACCTCGCTCAGGGGCAGCAGCGGCACCATCTGGCAGACGAGGACCCAGTCCTCGGGCAGTGTCACGGGCTGGCCGGACTCGAAGTGGAGGACCTCGGGCGGCCGTGAGCGCCAGCTCAGCGGCTGCCCGAGGGCCATGAACACCTCGTCCCGCCCGGCTGCCCAGGCGGGGATGCCGGACGGCCGCAGCAGACGTCGCCCGGCGAAGGCGAAGGCGATGTCGTCGGGCAGGCGGTTGAAGGCGTTGTGGAGGGTGTAGGCCAGTTCCAGCTGGACGGAGTCGGTGAAGCTGCCGGTGGCGCGCAGCTGTTGTTCCTGGGCCCGGATCCACCGGCGTACCTGGTCCTGATCGGCGATCAGGTCCGCGTTGTCACGTGAGGCCCGGCTCGGACGACCGGCCAGGTAGCCGGCGAAGGCGGCCGTTTCGTGGGCGAGGAAGCCGTTGACCGTGACGAGACCCAGCACGCTGCGGGGTCCCTTGTTGCGGAGGTCGTTCCACAGGGCCGCCAGTCCGATGCGGTGCCCGGCGTCGTCCCGCAGCTCGACCGCGCGTTCCACGAAGGAGTCGCGCAGCTGCAGCCGGTGCTTCTCCTCCGTGACGCGCCAGCTGTCGGTCAGAGGTGGATAGAGACGGTCGTAGACGGCGTCCGGTGCTCCGGTGGCCAAGGAGAAGGGTGCGACGACCTCCGGTTCGGCCGCCCGGTGTTCCCACACGTGGATGGGGACCGCGTGCTCCAGCACCAGACGCCGGATCAGCTGGCCGAGCCGGTCGTCGCTGGTCCGGTAGAGCAGGCCCTGGACGTCGTAGGGGCTCTTGTCGAGCGTCACCCGTACGACGGTGCCGGGCGCGGCCCGGTCTCCCGGCTCGGACATCGGGGTGAGCAGGGGCCGGTGCGAGGCGCCCTCGAAGGTGAGGCGCCGGGCGTCACCGATGGCGGAGTCGAAGCGGCGGGTGATCAGTTCGACCGTCCGGCCGAGCAGGAAGACCGAGAAGAATCCGATGCCGAACCGGCCCCGGGGCTGGAAGCCGCCGCTGGCCAGGCCGGGCAGCCGGTTGCGGATCCGGGCCGAGCTCCAGCCGCTGGTGCCGAAGTCGAGCAGGCCGTGGACGAGCGACTCCTCGTCCATGCCGACGCCGTTGTCGCGCACCTCAAGCTGCCAGCTCTCGGCCGTCTCGGCCAGGCGCACCTCGATCCGCCCGTCACTGAAGTCCGGGTCGAGTGCCTGGCGGGCGAGGACGGCGTCGTGCGCGTTCTGGATGAGCTCGCGCAGGGCGACCTCGGGTTCCTTGCCGTACAGCTGCTCCCCACCGAGGGTGCCCACCAGGGCCGGGACGTCGGAGACCTTGACGGTGGCGTCGATGGGCCGCCAGCCGGTCACGGGGAAGTGCCGGGCGAAGCGCTCGGGGGAGTCGACCCCCGCGACCGCGCGGGCGGCGAGCCGGTCCCGGCGCAGGTCGTGCAGGAGGGCGTCGACCTTCTTCAGCTCCTGGTCGACACCGCGCAGGTAGTCCAGCGCCAGCCACCACGCTGCCGCGTCGTCGGAAGTGAAGGCGCGCCACGAGCCGTAGGTGATGCGGTCGCCGACCAGTTGCGGGCGGCTGACATGCTCCTGGAAACGCCAGTGCTCGCGGGAGACGCCCTGGGGTCCGCGCAGGGAGAACAGGAAGGTGTGGGCGCGGCGGCCGTCGATCTGCGTCGCATCGGCGAGGCGGAGGGCGCAGGCCAGCTTGAGCGGCTCGATGATCCACTCCGACGGCTGCCAGGTCAGGGACCCCAGGTCCTGGCCGAACGGCTCGGCCAGCTTGTCCACGGGCCACCAGTGGCTGGCCGCGAGCTGGCCGATGAGGGGGCCGTAGGCCTCCCGGAGCTGAAGGTCCTCGATGAGGTAGATCTCGTTGCCGGCGCTGGAGCGCCAGCGCTGGTCGACCAGCCTGCGGGCCTGTTCCGCGTGCGTCTCCCGGATCGCGGTCTGCCGGCACGTCTCCGCGATGCCGGCCGGCGGGGAGTCCAGCTCCTCCCGGGTGGGCCAGCAGCCCTGCTGGTGGTAGTAGGTGACGGACACCAGGTCGTGCCAGCGTTGTTCGCCCAGCGCCTCGGGCACACTCGTGCCGTACGCGGCCTCGCCCATCGCGGCATCGTGCAGCACGAACGCGCATCCCAGTACGTACGCCTCCGCCGGAGTCAGCGTCACCCGGTCGCCGCAGACCAGGCTGGCCGTCTCCCACAGCGCGTCCACGTGACTGATGTCGTGCACGGTGAAGCCGGGCATGCTGCGCGCGTTCTCCGCGAGCAGCACGGCCGCGTTCTCTCGCAGCGTCAGGTACGACTGGCGCAGCCGCTCGCGCTGCCGGTGGTGGTCATCGCCCCGGCGGCGTGCGGCCAGGGTCTGCTGCCACAGCGGTGTGCTGGTGAAACCGGGCTCGGGCACAGCGGTCCGTCACCTCATTGCCGGGAGGAGGTAGAAGCCGGCGAGCACCCACATGGCCGCCACCGAGACGAGGATGAACAGCACCATGTACGTCTCGTACCAGCGCCACAGGTGACCGGGGCGCGGGCGGCTGCGGAAGCCGGGGGCCACCACCTCGTCGGTGATGTCGCATTCCTCGTTGCGGTAGTCGAGCCAGGCGAAGGAGCCCACCACGATGAGCCCACCGGTGAACGCGGCGACCACCGTCGTCAGGGCCAGCAGGCCGATCACCCCGGCCCGCGCGGTGGCGGCCTCCAGATGCCACTTGTGGTAGCCGACGAAGAGGACGAGTGCGGCACTGACCAGAGCAGTGGCGAGCGTTTGGTAGATCGCCAGGAAGCGGTAGGCGTTCTCGTTGACCGCGTGGATCTGTTGCAGGATGTACCGGTATCGCTCCAGCGCGAACTCCTCGCGCACCGACCGAGCGTCCGGTCGTGTCTCTCCCGGTGCCGCCATCGTCCCCCACCCGTCCAGCCTGTCAGCAGGATAGCCACCAAGGTCGTCCGGCACCCGCCCTTGGGGCACTTCGTGGTCCGGCCGGCAGCGGCCGGTGCCCGACACGCGACGTTCGCCCGGTCACGACGGCAAGGGGCCCCGGCCGGATGACGATCCGGCCGGGGCCCCTCGAACGCCCGGGAGAGACGCGCGTCAGCGCACGTCGCCCATGAGCTCCTTGACCTTCTTGCGGTACATCCACACCGCCACACCGGCCACGGCGGCGAGCGCCGCCTCCAGGGTCACGATGCCCGTCTTGTTCAGGTCGACGCCGGCGATGGAGAGCAGACCGGTCGTGGCGTCACCGGCGGTGACGGCCAGGAACCAGACACCCATCATCTGGGAGGCGTACTTCACGGGCGCCATCTTCGTGGTGACCGACAGGCCGACCGGGGAGAGCGTCAGCTCACCGACGGTCTGGACGAAGTAGATGGCCACCAGCCACAGCGCGGCCGCCTTGTGACCGCCGTCGGCGATCGCCAGCGGGGCGAGGAAGAGGAAGAAGGACGCGCCGATGAGCAGCAGACCCATCGCGAACTTCACCGCGGTGCTCGGCTCCTTGCCGCGCCGGGCGAGCGCGACCCACAGCCAGGCGAACACCGGCGCGAACGCCATGATCATGACCGGGTTGACCGACTGGTACCAGGAGACCGGGAAGCCCCAGCCGAAGACGCTGTTCTTGGCCGACTCCTCGGCGAACAGCGACACCGTGGAACCACCCTGGTCGTAGATCATCCAGAACACGGCGGCGGCGACGAAGAACCAGATGTACGCGGTCATCTTCGACTGCTCGGTGCGGTCCAGGTCCTTGTCCCGCTTGATGCGGGCGATGACCAGGATCGGGATGAGCAGACCGGCGACGGTGATCGGGACCAGCAGCCAGTTCAGGGTGTAGACGCCGGAGAAGCCGACGATCGCGTAGAAGACGACCGCCACGGCGGCCCACAGGGCCGACTTGCGCAGCACGGCCGACTTCTCCTGCGCGGACAGCGGCGTCGGTACGACGTCGGAGCGCGCGTCCAGGTGGCGGGAGCCGAGCAGGAACTGGGCCAGACCCAGCGCCATGCCGAGCGCGGCGAGCGCGAAGCCGATGTGCCAGTTGACGTTCTCACCGATCGTGCCGATGACCAGCGGCGCGGCGAAGGCACCCAGGTTGATGCCGATGTAGAAGATCGTGAAGCCGCCGTCCCGGCGCGGGTCGTCGGTGCCCTTGTACAGGTGGCCGACCATCGTGGAGATGTTGGCCTTCAGCAGGCCGGAGCCGATGGCGACGAGACCGAGACCGGCGAAGAAGCTGCCGGCCCACGGCAGGGCCAGCGTCAGGTGGCCCAGCATGATGACCGCGCCGGCGACGGCGACGGTCTTGCGGGGGCCGAGGACCCGGTCGGCGAACCAGCCGCCCGGCAGGGCGAGCAGGTACACGAGGGACAGGTAGACCGAGTAGATCGCGGTCGCGGTGGCCGCACTCAGGTGCAGGCCGCCCGGAGCCACCAGGTACAGCGGGAGCAGAGCCCTCATGCCGTAGTAGGAGAAGCGCTCCCACATCTCGGTCATGAAGAGGGTGGCCAGGCCGCGGGGGTGGCCGAAGAAGGTCTTCTCGGAACCGGGGGTGCCCGGGCGGACCGAGTCCTTCGTCAGGCTGGACGCCATGGTCGTTCCTTGCTGGTCGGGACGCGCGGCGACGAGCCGCTGCGCGCCCGGTGGGGGGCGGCCGGCACCGGCAGGACCGGTCGTCCACCCCACGCCCAGGGGGAGTCCGCCCCGGGTCACGGAGCGGCGGACGGCGGCCACCGGGATCCACGCCTCACGACGCGTCACGACGTCCGATGAGGCCCGGCCCTAGGTCATTCCTTTCGAGGCCGGTCGGAGCCGGCCCGCACACAAAAGGGACCCTCAGCGTCGAATGAGCGCCAAAGGTCCGCTGCGTGCTACAGGCGTTCAGCTCACCATACGGCAGGACACCGCCCGGTATGGAAGGACTTGAGACGCGGATCACAGGTCCAGAGGGAACCGTGCCCGATCTTTCGAAGGTGGAACCGAGCGGCGTGTTCCAGGATCGCATCCCTCGTCCCATGGTCCGGACCGGGGAGGCCCGGGGTTCGCGCCCGCGCTCGGGGGGCTCCGTGACCCTAGGGGCGAAAGGTAAGAGCGCCCGATGTCGATCACACCGCAGCACCGGCCCAGCAGGCGGCACCGTCGGACTACCATCACTCCATGACCCGTGTACTGCTCGCCGAGGACGACGCGTCCATCTCGGAGCCGCTGGCCCGCGCACTGCGCCGGGAAGGCTACGAGGTCGAGGTGCGTGAGGACGGACCCACCGCGCTCGACGCCGGAATGCAGGGCGGCGTCGACCTGGTCGTGCTGGACCTCGGTCTGCCCGGTATGGACGGCCTGGAGGTCGCCCGCCGGCTGCGCGCCGACGGTCACACCGTGCCCATCCTGATCCTCACGGCGCGCGCCGACGAGGTC
>NZ_JBEXZD010000138.1:0-20380 GCF_040628575.1 Streptomyces sp. NPDC006393 | reverse complement strand
ACCAGCACCGTCGAGGGCCCCACCATCTACGGCTCCCTGGCCGCGCCGGTCGCCGCGACGGCGTCGGTGGCGGGGGCGGTGGCCGGGGTGGTGGCCGGGGGGGTGGGGCTGTGCGGGGGCAGTGTGGGCGCAGTCATGGCGCTTCCGATCCTGCCACGTGGGGATGGACGGCCGCGTGATCCCGCGCGGCCCGGTGTCGTCACCGACCGTCACTGTTCGGTTACGGCGACCGCAAAGGAGGCCTTCTGTACGGGCGTTGCTCGAATGATGATCCGGAAAAGTTGTGGTCGGCGCGGCGGGTGGGGCGGGGGAAGGCCACGATCTCTCGTACAGTTTGGGCCGTGGGATCTCTGCGCAATCCGGTCGGGCCGCTTCCCTCCTCCATCTACTGGCGACGGAGGGTCGTACTGCTGTCCGTGGTCGCCCTGTTGGCCCTGCTGGTCGTCTGGATCGTCACCTCGGGCGGCGGCGGGGGCCACAAGAACAGCGGCAGCGCGTCCGACGGCAAGCATCCCACGCCCTCCACCATCACCCCGGGACCCTCCGGTTCCGGTCCGGCGATCAGCCAACACCCCGGCGGACGTGACGAGTCCGGCGGCGGGGACTCCGGCGGATCGGGGTCCGCATCGGGCGGCGGCACCGCTTCCGGCGCGCCGGGCGGGGACGGCTCGGGTTCCGGCTCCGGATCCGGTGGAGGCTCGGGCGACGACGCGGACGGCGGTGCCGGTACGGGCGCCGTGCTGCCGGCCGGCAGCACGCTTCCCAACTGCGCGTCCGGGGCGGTCTCGTTGACCCTGCGCAGTGTGCACAACACCTACGCGCCCGGTCAGACGCCGACCTTCGAACTGACGGCGAAGAACTCCTCCGGTACCGACTGCAAGGTCGACCTCGGGCCGAAGTCCGCGGTGCTCACGATCAGCAAGGCCGACAGCAGCACCGACTACTGGTCCTCGGACGACTGTCCGAAGACGGCCGGAAACCTGCTGTACCGGGTGCCGGCGGGCAGCGCCGTCACCTACACCCTGCGCTGGGACCGCAAGCCGAGCGCCCCGCAGTGCGCGACGCCTCCGGCGGGCTCGGCCGGGGCGGGGACGTACCTGGTGGAGGCGAAGGTGCCGGGCTACGGCAAGCTTCAGACGTCGTTCGTGCTGTCGGCGGACTAGCGCCGGCCGGCCGGCGGAAACTCACCGCCGTACCGCGTGCTGCCTGCTGGACGCAGCCGCGTACGGCGTACCTGTGTCCTCACCAGTACCCACGTCCTCAGACGTACCGCTCCAGGATCGACGACTCCGCCAGCCGCGACAGGCCCTCGCGGACGCTGCGGGCCCGGGCCTCGCCGACGCCGTCCACCGTCTGGAGGTCGTCGACGCTGGCCGCGAGGAGCTTCTGGAGGCCGCCGAAGTGTTCGACCAGGCGGTCGATGATGGCGCCGGGCAGCCGGGGGACCTTGGCCAGCAGGCGGAAGCCGCGGGGGGAGACGGCCGAGTCCAGCGTCTCCGGCGAGCCGGTGTAGCCCAGGGCACGGGCGACGGTGGACATCTCCAGCAGTTCGGCGTGGGAGAGCTTGTCGAGCTCGACCAGCGCCTCCTCGACCGTGCGGGAGCGCTTGGCCGTGGGCTCGGGGACGTAGTCCCGTACGACCAGCTCGCGCTCGGGCTCCACGCCCGCGATCAACTCGTCCAGCTGGAGCGCCAGAAGGCGGCCGTCGGTGCCCAGCTCCACCACGTACTCGGCGATCTCGGTGGCGATCCGGCGCACCATCTCCAGGCGCTGCGCGACCGCCGAGACGTCGCGGACCGTCACCAGGTCCTCGATCTCCAGGGCCGACAGCGTGCCCGCCACCTCGTCCAGGCGGAGCTTGTAGCGCTCCAGGGTGGCCAAGGCCTGGTTGGCGCGGGAGAGGATCGCCGCGGAGTCCTCCAGGACCCGGCGCTGGCCGTCGACGTAGAGGGCGATCAGCCGCATCGACTGCGAGACGGAGACGACGGGGAAGCCGACCTGCTTGCTGACGCGGTCCGCGGTGCGGTGCCGCGTGCCCGTCTCCTCCGTGGGGATCGTGGGGTCCGGGACCAGCTGCACGCCGGCCCGCAGGATCTTGGACAGGTCCGAGGACAGCACGATGCCGCCGTCCAGCTTGCACAGCTCCCGCAGCCGCGTCGCCGTGAACTCGACGTCCAGGACGAAGCCGCCCGTGCACATCGACTCCACGGTCTTGTCCGCGCCGAGCACGATCAGGCCGCCGGTGTTGCCGCGGAGCACCCGCTCCAGACCGTCCCGCAGGGCCGTTCCGGGCGCCACGGCGCTCAGTGAGGCGCGCATCAGGCCATCGGCGCCGGAACTCCCGCCGGACTTTCCGGGAGCTGCCGCCCGGTCGTTGGCTGCCACTGCACTCCTCCGCTTTTGGATGCTCGTTCGCCTCCGGGGCGCCCCCACGGGCTCACTCGTCGCAGGTTCTCCGGGCGCTCCCGTTTCGCACACTCGGTTCGTACGGACGGGCGAGACCAGGGCAAAGTCTACCGGCGGTCCTCCTGCTCCCGTGGGGCCTCCCGGCGACGCGAGCGCGGCAGCACCCGCAGCGCGTCCCCTATGTCGGCCACTTCCAGGACCTTCATGCCGGGCGGGATCTTGCCCGGGTCGCCCGGCACCAGGGCGTGCGTGAAGCCGAGGCGGTGGGCCTCCGCGAGGCGGCGCTGCACGCCCGTGACCCGTCTGACCTCGCCCGCCAGGCCCACCTCGCCGATCGCGACGAGATTCTTCGGCAGCGGTGTGTCGCTCGCCGCGGACGCCAGGGCGAGGGCGACGGCGAGGTCGGCGGCCGGCTCGGACAGCTTCACCCCGCCGACCGTCGCGGAGTAGATGTCCCGCTTGCCCAGCGCGCTGATCCGGCCCCGCTGCTCCAGCACGGCCAGCATCATCGAGACCCGGGAGGTCTCCAGGCCCGACGTGGTACGGCGCGGGGAGGGGATCTGGGAGTCGACGGTGAGCGCCTGGACCTCGGCGACCAGCGGGCGGCGGCCCTCCAGGGTCACCGTCAGGCAGGTGCCCGGCACCGGCTCGTCGCGGCGGGTCAGGAACAGGCCGCTGGGATCGGCCAGGCCCGTGATCCCCTCGTCGTGCAGCTCGAAGCAGCCCACCTCGTCCGTCGCGCCGTAGCGGTTCTTCACCCCTCGGACCAGGCGCAGGCGCGCGTGCCGGTCGCCCTCGAAGTGCAGCACCACGTCCACCAGGTGCTCCAGCAGGCGCGGGCCCGCGATCGCACCGTCCTTGGTGACATGGCCCACGAGCAGGGTGGACATCCCGCGCTCCTTGGAGGCGCGGATCAGTGCCCCCGCCACCTCCCGCACCTGCGCCATGCCACCGGGCGCGCCGTCGATCTCCGGGGAGGCCACGGTCTGCACCGAGTCCAGGACGAGCAGCGAGGGCTTCACCGCGTCCAGATGGCCGAGGACGGCGGCCAGGTCGGTCTCGGCGGCCAGGTACAGATGGTCGTCGATGGCGCCGATGCGGTCGGCACGCAGCCGGACCTGGCTCGCGGACTCCTCACCCGTGACGTAGAGGGTGCGGTGCTCGTCGCTCGCCGCCTTGGCGGCCACGTCCAGCAGCAGCGTGGACTTGCCGACGCCGGGCTCTCCGGCGAGGAGGACGACGGCCCCCGGCACGAGCCCGCCGCCGAGGACACGGTCGAGCTCGGGCACGCCGGTGGAGCGGGCGGTGGCCCGGCGGCCGTCGACCTGGCCGATGGGCACGGCCGAGGTGGTGACGCGGCCAGGCGTCGTCGTTCGGACCGCGGGCGCGCCGTACTCCTCGATCGTGCCCCAGGCCTGGCACTCGGGGCAGCGGCCGAGCCACTTGGCCGTCTGCCAGCCGCATTCGGTGCAGCGGTAGGACGGGCGGTCCTTGGTGGTCTTCGTACGGGCAGCCATGCGGGAAACCGTAGCCGCAGGCACTGACAACCAGCGGCCCCGGCCGCCCCGGACGCGGCGCGGAAGACCGCGGAAGATCCCCGCCCTTCCATGAGGGATCGTTTCACCCGTACGGATTAAAAGTGCGCAACGGGGAAGAACGGACGAACCCTCGCCGCCTACGGTCGCACGGGTGATGAGCAGCAGTCCGGACACCTCGACCCGTACGACCGGTGCGCACCGGACGCACCGCGAGGCGCGCGACCGCGCTGCCGCGCGCACACTGGCGCAGCATCCGCCCGCGCGCTACGAGCCCCATCTCGACGGCCTGTTCACCTACTGCCTGTCCGTGCTGTGCGACCACGACACGGCGACCGCCGCCCTCGGGGACGCGCTGACGTACGCCGAGCGGCGCGGGCAGCGCGTGGTGCCGAGCCCGCAGGACCGGCGGGCGTGGCTGTACGCGCTGGCCCGCTGGGCGTGCCTGCGCAAGCTGGCCGAGGCCAAGCAGAAACGTCAGGCCACGCACGCCGCGGGCCGCCACGCCGACGACGGCCGGGGCCCCGGCTCCCGGCAAGGCCCCGGCTCCCGGCAGAGCCCCGGCACCGGGCAGGGCACGGGTCACCGCCGCGGCGCGGGCGGGCAGCAGCCCGCGGCCGACGGGCGGCAGGGAACGAAGGGGCGGCAGGGCACGGGCCGACCGCCCGGCCCGGCCGCACCGGCCACCGCGCCCCCTCCCGAGGACGTCCAGGAGCGGCGGCGGCGCGAACTGGCACTGCTGGCCTGGCCGGAGGCCGCCGGTACCAGCCCCGAGCAGCGCGAGGCCCTCGAACTCGCCGTACGCCACCGCCTCGCCGGCCACGAGGTCGCCGCGGTCCTCGGCATGGACCTCGCCGCCGCCCGCGACCTGCTCGCCTCCGCGGCCTGCGAGGTGGAGCGCACCCGCGCGGCGCTGGCCGTCGTCGAGACCGGCGGCTGCCCGGCTGTGAGCGCGCTCACCGGGGGCAGCCCGCTCGTGCTCAGCGCGGCACTGCGGCGTGAGCTCGTCCGGCACGTCGACGACTGTCCGCGCTGCCGTCGTACCGCCGAGCGCGCGATCCCCGGCCGGTGGCCCGGCGCCGGCGTCACCCCCGCCGAGCTGCCCGTCCTCCAGGCCCCCCGCACGGACCTGCACGTCGCCATGGCGCACCACCCGCGCGCGCGGGGCGCCGCTCCCCGCTTCGACCGGCGCGGCTTCCCGATGGACCCCAAGGACCGCGCGGCCCGCAGGGACCGTCTGCGCGCGCGTGCCGTCACGACGACGGTGGTCGCCACGGTCGTCGCCGCGCCCGTACTGGCCCTGTGGGCCGCCTACCGGGGCACCCCGACCGGGGAGGGCCAGGGCGGCCCGTCGGCCACCGCGCGCGAGGCCCACGACCACGGCGCCCTGGCCGGCGAGGAGACCGGCGACGGCTACGAGAACGCGGGCAACGCCCGACCCGGACCCGACGCCGGTTTCGGCGGGGGCGCGAGGCCGGACGTCTCCGTGGAGGTCGTCAGCGTCCGGGGCGGCGGCGCCGGGCCCAAGGCCGGCCACCTGACCGTGACCGCCACCGGCGCCGGCGACACCACACTGGTCACCCTGACCGCCTCCGGTCCGGCGCCGGTCCGCTGGTCGGCGTCCACCGGCGTGCCCTGGCTCTACCTGAGCCGCGCCTCGGGAACCCTGAAGCCCGGCGAGTCGTTGACGATCAAGGTGTACGTCGACCATCTGCGCGAGCCGTCCGGCCACTGGAGCGCGCGGGTGGCGATCGCACCCGCCGGAGCCGTGGTCTCCATCGACGGCTACGGCACGGCACCCGGCCCCTCCGCCCCGGCCACCACGCACCCGGCCGACACGTCTCCGACCACCGCCCCGCACCCGACGCCCACGCGGACGGCCCCCACGAGCCCCTCCAGCCCGACCCCGAGCGACCCCCCGCCCACATCGCCCGGCCCGACCGACGGCCCGACCCCGACCCCGACGCCCACCGGATCGTCACCGTCCGGACCCGGCGGCCCCACCCCGCCTCAGGACAGCGGCGACGGCGCGCCGAGCCCGCCGGACAGGCCTTAGCCGAGCCGGTCGGACGGGCCTTGGCCGGAAGCCAGGTGCACGGCCGCGGGATCAAGCGGGACCGAACCGGACCAGGCGGGACCGGTCCGGACCGGACCATGCGGGCTCAAGCGGACCCGGACCGGACCGGGCTCAAGCGGGACCGGACCGGACCAGGCGGGATCAGGCGGGATCCGCCGGATGGGGTGCCGACAGCGGCCGCCGCGAGGCCAGCCGTTCCTCGCAGAACTCGACCAGGCGGTCGTAGCCGGCCTTGCCCATCAGCTCGGTCAGCTCCGCCCGGTAGGAGACGTACACGGGCTCGCCCGCGCCGTGCGCCGACGTCGCCGAGGTGCACCACCAGTGCAGGTCGTGGCCGCCCGGACCCCAGCCCCGGCGGTCGTACTCACCGATCGACACCTGGAGCACCCGCGTGTCGTCGGGGCGGTCGATCCACTCGAAGGTCCGCCGGATCGGCAGCTGCCAGCACACGTCCGGCTTGGTCTCCAGCGGCTCGCGGCCCTCCCGGAGCGCCAGGATGTGCAGCGAGCAGCCCATGCCGCCGGGGAAACCGTGCCGGTTCTGGAAGATGCACGACCCCTGGAAGGGGCGGGTCTGCCGGGAACCCTCCTCGTCCTCGGTCACCCAGCCGTTCTTCGTGCCCTCGGCGTGGTTCTGCCAGATGTCCGGTGTGAGCCTGGCCACATGCTCGGCGACGCGCCGCTCGTCGTCCTCGTCGGAGAAGTGCGCGCCCAGCGTGCAGCACCCGTCGTCCGCGCGGCCCTCCTGGATGCCCTGGCAGCCGCTGCCGAAGATGCAGTTCCAGCGAGAGGTCAGCCAGGTCAGATCGCAGCGGAAGACCTGCTCGTCGTCCGCCGGGTCCGGGAACTCCACCCACGCCCGTGCGAAGTCCAGCCCCTTCTCGTCGGGCTCCGAGTGCTCCTTCCGCTTCGGCTCCGGCAGCACGGCTTTCGCCGCCCTCCCCGAGCCCGCGGAAGCCGCCGATTTATCGGTCTTCGCCTTTTTCGTCTTTGGCACGCGTCCAGAGTAAGTCGCCCGGCACCCGCGCCGGGACCGCCGCGGACCGGACACCTGCGGCGGACCCGGACCGGGCATCCGCGGCGGAACCGGACCGGCCAGCCGCGGCGAACCGGACCGGGCAACCGGGGTGGAGCGCGGCGCAGGGGGCAGTAGCGTTCCGTACATGAGACTCGGTGTCCTCGATGTGGGTTCCAACACGGTGCATCTGCTGGTGGTCGACGCGCACCCCGGCGCGCGCCCGCTGCCCGCGCACTCGCACAAGGTGGAGCTGCGGCTCGCCCAACTCCTCGACGAGGAGGGTGCGATCGGCCCCGAAGGCGTCGAGAGACTGACCGCCGTGGTCCGGGACGCGCTCCAGGCCGCCGAGGACAAGGGCGTGGAGGACCTGCTGCCGTTCGCGACCTCCGCCGTGCGGGAGGCCGGGAACGCCGACGACGTCCTCGCCCGTGTGCGGGCCGAGACCGGCGTCGAGCTCCAGGTGCTCAGCGGCGAGGAGGAGGCACGCCTCACCTTCCTCGCCGCCCGCCGCTGGTTCGGCTGGTCCGCCGGGAAGCTGCTGGTCCTGGACATCGGCGGCGGCTCGCTGGAGATCGCGTACGGCATCGACGAGGACCCCGACGCGGCCGTGTCGCTGCCGCTCGGCGCGGGCCGCCTCACCGCCGGCTGGCTGCACGGCGACCCGCCCGACCCCGAGGACGTCAGGGCGCTGCGCCGCCATGTGCGCGCGGAGATCGCGCGGACGGTCGGCGAGTTCAGCCGCTTCGGCGCCCCGGACCACGTGGTCGCCACCTCCAAGACGTTCCGCCAGCTCGCCCGCATCGCCGGGGCGGCCCGCTCCGCCGAGGGCCTCTACGTCCAGCGCGAGCTGAAGCGGGAGTCCCTGGAGGCGTGGGTGCCGCGCCTGGCCGCCATGACGACCGACGAGCGCGCCGAGCTGCCCGGAGTCTCCGACGGCCGCGCGGGCCAGCTGCTGGCCGGCGCCCTGGTCGCCGAGGGCGCGATGGACCTCTTCGGTGTGGAACGCCTGGAGATCTGCCCCTGGGCGCTGCGGGAGGGAGTGATCCTCCGGCGCCTGGATC
Source organism: Streptomyces sp. NPDC006393 (assembly GCF_040628575.1). NCBI lineage: Bacteria > Bacillati > Actinomycetota > Actinomycetes > Kitasatosporales > Streptomycetaceae > Streptomyces > Streptomyces sp. NPDC006393. Next base: position 12,284 of record NZ_JBEXZD010000138.1, on the reverse strand, counting down.
ACATGGGCTCGGCGTAGAGACCGGGGCAGCCGGCACGGCGACCGGAGCCGGCTGGGCGACCGGAGTCGGCAGGGCGACCGGAGTCGGCACGGCGACCGGAGTCGGCACGGCGACCGGAGTCGGCGTGGAGACGTGGGTCGGCATGGATACGGAGGCCGGCATGGAGACGGGGGCCGGCATCGAGACATACACCTCACCCGCGAGCGGGCACCCCGCGTCACCCAAGCGCACCCCGTAACCTGTCCCTCGTGGTGGAACCCGTCGTGCGCATCCCGGATGCGAAGGTCGCCCTGTCGACGGCCTCCGTGTATCCGGAGTCGACGGCGACGGCCTTCGAGATCGCCGCGCGCCTCGGCTACGACGGTGTCGAGGTCATGGTGTGGACCGACCCGGTCAGCCAGGACATCGACGCGCTGCGCAGGCTCAGCGACTACCACGGGATACCGATCCTCGCCGTGCACGCCCCCTGTCTGCTGATCACCCAGCGGGTGTGGTCCACCGACCCCTGGGTCAAGCTCCAGCGCGCCCGGGCGGCCGCGGAGAAGCTGGGCGCGAGCACCGTCGTCGTCCACCCGCCGTTCCGCTGGCAGCGCCAGTACGCCCGTGACTTCGTGAACGGGATCTGGCGGATGGCGAACGAGACGGATGTGCGGTTCGCCGTGGAGAACATGTACCCGTGGCGCTACCGGGACCGCGAGATGCTCGCCTACGCCCCCGACTGGGACGTCACGAAGGACGACTACCGCCACTTCACGATCGACCTCAGCCACGCGGCCACGGCCCGCACCGACGCGCTGCGGATGGTCGAGCGCATGGGCGACCGCCTCGGCCACGTCCACCTCGCCGACGGCAAGGGCTCGGCGAAGGACGAGCACCTCGTGCCCGGCCGCGGCAGCCAGCCCTGCGCCGAGCTGCTGGAACGTCTCGCCACCTCCGGTTTCGACGGCCATGTCGTCATCGAGGTCAACACCCGCCGTGCCATGTCCAGCGCGGAGCGCGAGGCCGACCTCGCCGAGGCCCTGGCCTTCACCCGGCTGCACCTGGCCTCGACGGTGCGGGTGCCCAGGCGATGACCGACACGACCAGCCGGGATTCCGGCACGGCCGGCCCCGGATCCGGCACGCCCGGCCGGAGCGGCCGGGGCCGTGGGCGCCCCCGACGGGAGGAGGCGGGGGACACCCGGGACCGCATCCTGACCGCGGCCCGCGAGGAGTTCTCCGAGCGCGGCTACGAGAAGACGTCCGTGCGCGGCATCGCCAAGGCGGCCGGAGTCGACTCGGCCCTCGTCCACCACTACTTCGGCACCAAGGAGCAGGTGTTCGAAGCGGCGATCGAGGTGGCCTTCGCGCCCGCCCTGAGCGCGTCGTACGTGATCGCCGACGCCCCGCTGGAGGGGGTCGGCGAACGCCTGACCCGCTTCTTCTTCGGCATCTGGGAGAACCCCACCACCCGCACACCCCTGCTGGCGATCGTCCGTTCCGCGATGAACAACGACACCGCCGCCGCGGTCTTCCGCCGCCTGGTCGCCTCCCAGCTGCTGCGCCGCATCGCCGGGCGGCTCGAACAGCCGGACGCGGAGCTGAGCGCCGAACTGGCGGCCGCGCAGCTGGTGGGGTGCGCGATGCTGCGGTACGTGATCAGGCTGGAGCCGCTGGCGTCGGCGGACGTGGAGCAGATCATCACCCGCGTGGCACCGGTCGTGCAGAGGCACTTCACGGGCCCCTGACCCGGCGGCCCGTGGCGCGTCCGACCGGCGGCCTGTGGCGCGTCCGACCGGCGGCCCGTGGTCGTCCGACCGGCCCCCCGAGACACGCGTCCCGCATTCCGGACAGCGCGTCCCGCCCCGTGGATGACCGGCGTACGCTCGACTGCGTCAGAACTCTGCCACGATGCCATGCCACACCACGGCCTGCCGGCCTCCCGGCAGGACCCTGAGGCAGAACTCTCCGAAGGAGCGAGCGACGATGCCCGAGCTGAGGTCCCGCACAGTCACCCACGGCCGCAACATGGCGGGCGCCCGCGCCCTTATGCGCGCCTCCGGTGTACCCGGTGCGGACATCGGCCGGAAGCCGATCATCGCCATCGCCAACAGCTTCACCGAGTTCGTGCCCGGCCACACCCACCTGGCGCCGGTCGGCCGGATCGTCAGCGAGGCGGTCAAGGAGGCGGGCGGCATCCCGCGCGAGTTCAACACCATCGCGGTCGACGACGGCATCGCGATGGGCCACGGCGGCATGCTGTACTCGCTGCCCTCCCGCGACCTGATCGCCGACAGCGTCGAGTACATGGTCGAGGCCCACTGCGCCGACGCCCTGGTCTGCATCTCCAACTGCGACAAGATCACCCCGGGCATGCTGATGGCCGCCCTGCGCCTGAACATCCCGACGGTCTTCGTCTCCGGCGGCCCCATGGAGGCCGGCCGCGCCACCCTGGTCGACGGCACCGTCCGCACCCTCGACCTGGTCGACGCGATGTCCGAAGCCGTCAACGACAAGATCTCCGACGAGGACATCCTCCGTATCGAGGAGAACGCCTGCCCGACCTGCGGCAGCTGTTCCGGCATGTTCACCGCCAACTCGATGAACTGCCTGACCGAGGCGATCGGCCTCTCCCTGCCCGGCAACGGCTCGGTCCTCGCCACCCACACCGCCCGCAGGGCGCTCTACGAGAACGCGGCCCGCACGGTGATGGACCTCACCCGCCGCTACTACGAGCAGGACGACGACACCGTCCTGCCGCGCTCCGTCGCCACCTTCCAGGCCTTCGAGAACGCGATGGCCCTGGACATCGCGATGGGCGGCTCCACGAACACGATCCTGCACCTGCTGGCGGCGGCCCAGGAAGCGGGCGTCCCCTTCGGCCTGGAGCAGATCGACGCGGTCTCCCGCCGGGTTCCGTGCCTGGCGAAGGTGGCGCCCAACGTCGCCAAGAACCGCACGTACTACATGGAGGACGTGCACCGGGCCGGCGGCATCCCCGCCCTGCTCGGCGAACTGCACCGCGCGGGCCTGCTCAACGAGGACGTGCACGCGGTGCACAGCCCCTCCCTGGCGGACTGGCTGAAGACCTGGGACGTCCGCGGCGGCTCCCCGTCCCCCGAGGCGGTGGAGCTGTGGCACGCGGCGCCCGGGTGCGAGAGGTCCTCCGAGGCCTTCTCGCAGTCGGAGCGCTGGGAGGCCCTGGACGAGGACGCCGAGAACGGCTGCATCCGTAGCGTCGAGCACGCGTACTCGAAGGACGGCGGCCTGGCCGTCCTCAGGGGCAACCTGGCCGTCGACGGCTGTGTGGTGAAGACGGCGGGCGTCGACGAGTCGATCTGGACCTTCGAGGGCCCGGCGGTCGTCTGCGAGTCGCAGGAGGAGGCCGTCCAGAAGATCCTCACCCAGCAGGTCAAGGAGGGCGACGTCGTCGTCATCCGCTACGAGGGCCCCAAGGGGGGCCCCGGCATGCAGGAGATGCTCTACCCGACCTCGTACCTGAAGGGCCGCGGCCTGGGCAAGGCCTGCGCCCTGGTCACCGACGGCCGCTTCTCCGGCGGCACCTCGGGCCTGTCCATCGGCCACGCCTCCCCCGAGGCGGCCTCCGGCGGCACGATCGCACTCGTCGAGGACGGCGACCGCATCCGCATCGACATCCCCGGCCGCACCATCGAACTCCTGGTGGACGAGCAGGAACTCGCCCGCCGCGAGCAGGCCCTGAACGGCACCTACGCCCCCCGGAACCGCGACCGCAAGATCTCCGCCGCCCTGCGCGCCTACGCCGCGATGGCGACCAGCGCGGACAAGGGCGCGGTCCGGGACGTGACCAAGCTCGGCTGACCACCGCCGACCCGACGGCAAGGGCCGCTCCCTCGCGGGGGCGGCCCTTGCCGCATGTCACCAGCTCGCCGGATCCCGCCCGTCCACGGCGAAGACGGTGCCGTCGGGCGCGCCGGCGTAGACGTGACCGGCGGCGAGGACGGGTGGTGCCAGGTCGCCCGCGACCTTGTCCGCGTGGGCGCCGAGCCGTGGCGGTGTCTGCCCGACGAGCCGGCCCGTCCGCGCGTCCACGGCGAGCAGCCGCCCGTCGGCGGCGACGACGTAGACGTGCCGCCCGTCGGAGACCGGTGCCGAGCCGCGGCTCACCGCCGTCTCCAGGTGCCACAGCCGCTTTCCCGCGTCCATGTCCACCGCCTCCAACGCCCCGCCGGACGCCATGAGGTTCACGACGCCGTCCCGTACCCCGGCCTGCGGACTCTGGAGCCGGACGGGCAGTGCGACCCGGCGCGTCTCGCGGGACGCGGTCGTGTACCGGACGACCGCTTTCGCGTCTCCGGTGACCCTGTCGAGGTCGAGCAGGAAAATCGATCCTCCCTGGGCGCCGACCGGCGTCAGATACCCCGGCAGCCGCGCCTCCCAGCGCACGGCGCCCGTAGCGGGGTCCACGGCGGTGATCCGCGTGCGGGTCCCGTCGCCGGACGTGCTCGTCGCATACGCCGACGGGTTCCCGGGAAACGAGGCGAGGGACGGCAGGCCGTAGGTCGCGATCCGCCGGTTCCACCGAGTCGAGCCCGAGGCGCTGTCCACACCGGTGACCGTCCCGTCCGCCCGGGCGAGCAGAAGCATGCCGCCCGCGAACGCCCGTCCGCCCTGCGCAGGCATGTCCCGCTCCCCGCGTGTCCTGCCGGACGAAGGGTCGAGCGCGGCCAGACGCCCGCCGTGCGACGTGGCCACGTGCACCAGGCCGCCCGAGAGCACGGGAGTCAGTCTGCCGGTCCCGGTGATGGGGCGCCGCCACAGCACCGCGCCGTCGCCCGGGTCCAGGGCGAACACCACGCCGGACCGCGCGCAGAACAACCTGCCGGTGCCGAACGCGCACTGCGGTACCCCCGGCTGCGCGGACACCGGCTTCGCCTGCCACGCCTCGAACCCGGCGGGCGTGGTCCGAGGCGTGGTGCCGGAGGCGGCGGGACCGTCGCCGCCTAGCAACCGGACGGAGCCGAAGGCGCCCGCCACGACAAGACCGAGTGCCACGGCCATCAGGGCGGTCCGTGTGCGCACGCGCCGCGTCGGACCCCGCTGAGCCGTCCGCCCGGCGACGGGCTCGGGCCCCGGCCGGGGCGGACCGCTCGCCCGCTGGTCCGGCACGAACGCCTGGGTGTCGTACGACGCCGCCACCGTCCGCAGTTCCCGCATCAACTCGTCCGGGGTGGGCCGGTCCTCGGGCTCCTTGGCGAGACAGCGCAGCACGAGCGGCGCCAGGTCCACCGGCACACCGGTCAGGTCCGGCTCGTCGTGCACGACCTGGTAGGCGACGACGTACGGACTGTCGGAGTCGAAGGGCCCCCGCCCGGTCGCCGCGTGCACCAGCACCGACCCCAGCGCGAAGATGTCCGCCGCCGGACCGACCTCCCGGGGCCGGCGGAACTGCTCGGGCGCCATGAACGGTGGCGTCCCGATCAACTTGCCCGTCTCCGTGCGCAGTTCGCTGTCCTTCGGCCGCGAGATGCCGAAGTCGATGACCTTGGGCCCGTCCTCGGCGAGCAGCACGTTGCTCGGCTTGAGGTCCCGGTGGACCACACCCACGCGGTGGATGTCGCGCAGCGCCTCGGCGAGCCCGGCCATCAGTCGCCGCAGCTGGGCCGGTGCCATCGGACCGTGCTGCTTCACCTGCTCGGACAGCGTGGGGCCGGGAATGAACAGGGTGGCCATCCACGGTCGTTCGGCCTCCGGATCGGCGTCCACGACCGGCGCGGTGAAGGCTCCGCTGACCCGGCGGGCCGCCGCCACCTCCTGCCGGAAACGCCCCCTGAACTCGGGGTCCTTGGCGAACTCGGCGTGCACGACCTTCACCGCGAGCTTCAGCCCCGAGGTGCTGCGGGCCAGGTGCACCACACCCATGCCGCCCGAGCCGAGACACGACTCCAGGCGGTAGTGCCCGGCGTATTCCGGAAGTTCCGCTTCCGCGCCCGCTCCGGTGTTGCGCTGTGGCGTCATGGACCACCCCCGTGCTGTTCGTCCGCGCGCGCGACGCACGGAGCCTAGTCGAAGACTCGGACAGGACCGAGGCGGCTTGCTAGCGTTCGCGTGCGAGTCGCGTACACGCGTCCCATGACGCGATCACGATCGCACATCCAAGGAGAACAAGGCAGTCGACGAAGCCCCATGACGGCCATGGGGCTCGCGGGGGAGGGTTCACATGTCTGTCGAGCGTGTCGAAGACGTCAGAGACGACGGCGCGGAGCGGGAGGCCGGGACACAGGCCGCGGCCGCGGCCGTGCGTTACTACTCGGTCGCCCCCGGCGTCCGCCTCAACGTCCGCAGCGGCCCCGGTACCGGCTACGGCATCGTCCGCGTCCTGCCCGAGGGCGCACAGGTGGCCATCTACTGCCAGACCCCGGGAACCACGGTCTCCGGCTACTACGGCACCTCCAGCATCTGGGACAACATCGGCAACGGACAGTTCGTCTCGGACACCTACGTGCACACCGGCAGCGACGGCTACGTGGCCCCCCGCTGCGGCTGAGCCCGCCCCGAGCCCGCGGTCGCGGCGGAGCCATAATCGTCCCGTGAGCGACGAGAACGGCACCCCGGACACCACCGCGGGCTCCACGGGCCCCGCCGGCTCCGGCGGCCCCCGGCCCGAGCCCCTGCGTTTCTTCGGCACCAGCTGGGTGAACCACGACGACGGGTACATGGCGCGCCGCGCGGGCGTCGCCGTCGGCTCGCTGCTGGCCGCCGCGGCCGCCTGCTTCGTGCTCCGCTTCGCCTACGAGGGGCTCCAGATCGCCGGCTCCGGCGCCTTCGTCACGCTGCTGGTCGTCGTCATGTTCGCCGTGTGCAGCGCGCTCGCCTTCCGGCACACCTGGGACGGTTTCACCAAGCGCCCCGACCCCGAGCGCCAGTCCTCCCTGCGCGGCCTGCTCGCCATCGGCTTCATCGGCTCCCTGGTCGCCTACTTCTTCCGCTCCCTCACCGAGGCCCCCGGCGAGGGCTTGCACCGCCGGGAGTACCAGGAGGCCCGCGAGCGCCACGACCGCCGGGCCGGCCGCCGCTCGGGCAACCCGTCGAAGAAGCGCCGCCGCTCCTGAGCGACCCTCCTGCACACGGCGGGCCCGCTCGCGCCCGGCGCCTGGCACACCCGCCGGGGAAAACCGCTGTCCACGGCCGCACCGGCGCCGGATCATGGCCGTATGACCGCATCCCCCTCGCCCCAAGCCTCCCCCTCGCCCCAAGCCTCCCCCTCGCCCCAGGCCTCCCCGTCACCCCGCGTACCGTCGTCGTCTCCGGCAGCGTCCTCGTCCGCGCGCGGCTCCGTGCCCCTCCACTCCGCCCGGGCCCACTCCTTCAACGCCGCCGCCGCCCAGTACGCCGCCAACCGGCCCTCCTACCCGCCCGCGCTTCTCGACGCCGTCGAGGAACTGGCCGGCCGCCCCCTCGCCGGTGCCCGCGTCGCGGACATCGGCGCCGGTACGGGCATCGCGACCGCCCTCCTGCACGAGCGCGGCGCCGAGGTGCTGGCCGTCGAACCCGGCGAGGGCATGGCCGCCCAGTTCCGCCAGGTCCATCCCCGCATCCCGATCGTGCGCGGCAACGGCGACGCCCTCCCCCTCGCCGACGCCTCATCCGACCTCCTCACCTACGCCCAGGCCTGGCACTGGACCGACACCACCCGCTCCGTGCCGGAGGCCCTGCGCGTCCTGCGTCCCGGCGGTGCGCTCGCGCTCTGGTGGAACACCGACGCCCTCGACATCGAGTGGATCGCCGAGGCGGGCCGCCGCGTCGGCCGCTTCTTCGGCATCGACGTCCCCGCCGAGAAACAGCGCGCCGCCCGCACCGACCTGGCCGACCCCAGCGGCCGCCTCCACTTCACCCGCCGCGAGGTGCGCTGGAGCCGCCGCGTCCCCCTCGACACCCACCTCGCCAACATCGCCAGCCACTCGGTCTTCCTGGTCTGCCCCGAGGAACGCAAGACCGCCTTCCTCGCCGCCGAGCGCGACCACCTGCTGAAGGTCTTCCCCGACGGCGTCGTCGAGGAGACCTACGACGTCCTCCTCCTCGTCGCCACGAAGTCCTGACCCTCCATCACCTCCACGCCACCCCTTGACGAGGGTGCCGTGACGCGCGTTAATCATCGCATGATGAATAATGTTGACGACCCCTCCCGGCCACCGGACCCGCACACCCACGCCGACGACGCCGTCCACGCGGAAGGCCTCACCGCCGTCCGCGGCCCCCGCACGGTCCTGCACGGCCTGGACTTCACCGTCCCCCGCGGCCGGATCACCGGCCTGCTCGGCCCCTCCGGCTGCGGCAAGTCGACGCTGATGCGCGCCATCGTCGGCACCCAGGCCAACGTCACCGGCACCCTGGACGTCCTCGGCCTCCCGGCCGGCCACCCCGCCCTGCGCACCCGCATCGGCTACGTCACCCAGCACCCCTCCGTCTACGACGACCTGACCGTCCGCCAGAACCTCGACTACTTCGCCGCCATCCTCGACCCGGGCCACGCCACAGCCGAACGCCGGCACGACAACGTCACCCGAGCCATCGCCGACGTCGATCTCACCAGCCACGCCGACGCCCTCGCCGGCAACCTCTCCGGCGGCCAGCGCAGCCGCGTCTCCCTCGCGGTCGCCCTTCTCGGCACCCCCGAACTGCTCGTCCTCGACGAACCCACGGTCGGTCTCGACCCCGTGCTGCGCCGCGACCTGTGGAACCTCTTCCACGACATCGCCGCCGCCCGCGGCACCACCCTCCTCGTCTCCTCCCACGTCATGGACGAGGCCGAGCGCTGCCACCGCCTCCTGCTCATGCGCGAGGGCCGGATCCTCGCCGAGGACACCCCGCAGGCGCTCCGCACCCGCACCGGCACCGAGACCGTCGAAGCGGCCTTCCTGCACCTCGTGGACGAGGCGGTCGCCGCAGGCCGCGCCGAGGAGACAGCACGATGACCAGCACCACCACCCCCACCCTCACCGCGGTCCCCGTCCCGACCCGCGCCCTCAGCGCCGCCCGCACCACCGCCACCGCGGCCCGCGTCCTGCGCCAGCTCCGCCACGACCCCCGCACCATCGCCCTGATGCTGCTGGTCCCCTGCGTCATGCTGGTCCTGCTGCGCTACGTCTTCGACAGCAGCCCGCGCACCTTCGACAACATCGGCGCCTCGCTGCTCGGCATCTTCCCGCTCATCACGATGTTCCTCGTGACCTCGATCGCCACCCTGCGCGAACGCACCTCAGGCACCCTCGAACGCCTCCTCGCCATGCCGCTGGGCAAGGGCGACCTCATCGCCGGCTACGCCCTCGCCTTCGGCGCCCTCGCGATCGTCCAGTCCGCCCTCGCCACCGGCCTGGCACTGTGGATCCTCGGCCTGAAGGTCACCGGCTCCGCATGGCTCCTCCTCCTGGTGGCCCTCCTCGACGCACTGCTCGGCACGGCCCTCGGCCTCTTCGTCTCCGCCTTCGCGGCCTCCGAGTTCCAGGCGGTCCAGTTCATGCCGGCCGTGATCTTCCCCCAGCTCCTGCTCTGCGGCCTGTTCACCCCGCGCTCCCGCATGCACCCCGTCCTGGAGGCCGTCTCCGACGTCCTGCCCATGTCCTACGCCGTCGACGGCATGAACCAGGTCATGCGCCACACCGACGTCACCGCCACCTTCGTCCGGGACGTACTGGTCGTGGCCGGCTGCGCCCTGCTGGTCCTGGGCCTGGGAGCGGCGACCCTCCGGCGCCGCACGGCATAGCCCCCGCGCGACAGACGGGCGCCGGCCGCCGCCCACCCCGCCGTTCCGCCTGACGGACAACACACCGCCGCGCGCACCGCCGGTGCGAGGATGAGTTCATGAGCCAGAAAGTCGCAGTCCTCGGCACCGGCAAGATCGGCGAAGCCCTGCTCAGCGGAATGATCCGGGCCGGCTGGGCCCCCTCCGACCTCCTGGTCACCGCCCGCCGCCCCGAACGGGCCGAGGAACTCCGTGCCCGCCACGGAGTCACCCCGGTCACCAACCCGGAGGCCGCCAAGACCGCCGACACCCTGATCCTCACGGTCAAGCCGCAGGACATGGGGACCCTCCTCGACGAGCTCGCCCCCCACATCCCCGCCGACCGCCTGGTCATCAGCGGAGCGGCGGGCATCCCCACCTCGTTCTTCGAGGAGCGCCTGGCCGCGGGCACCCCCGTCGTCCGGGTCATGACGAACACACCCGCCCTCGTCGACGAGGCCATGTCCGTCATCTCCGCCGGCACCCACGCCACCGCCGACCACCTCGCCCACGCCGAGGAGATCTTCGGCGCGGTCGGCAAGACGCTCCGCGTCCCCGAGTCGCAGCAGGACGCCTGCACCGCCCTCTCCGGCTCCGGCCCGGCGTACTTCTTCTACCTGGTCGAGGCCATGACCGACGCCGGAATCCTCCTGGGCCTGCCCCGCGACAAGGCCCACGAGCTGATCGTCCAGTCCGCCATCGGCGCCGCCGTGATGCTCCGCGACAGCGGGGAACACCCCGTGAGACTCCGCGAGAACGTCACCTCCCCGGCCGGCACGACGATCAACGCGATCCGCGAACTGGAGAACCACGGAGTACGCGCCGCCCTCATCGCCGCCCTGGAGGCCGCCCGCGACCGCAGCCGCGAGCTGGCCTCCGGCAACAACTGACCCTCCGCCGGTCCGGGCGGCGGCCGCCGCCCGGGCCGGCCCCTTCCGGGCCCCTTCAGGCGGGCAACAGCCCGATCGCCCGGTACGCCGCGTCCACCGTCGGCCGCGCCATCCCCCGGGCCTTCTCCGCGCCCGCCCGCAACACCCCGTCCACATATCCGGGATCCGCGCACAGCTCCCGGTGCCGTTCCTGCACCGGCCTGAGAGCTTCGACCACGGCCTCCGCGGTGTCCTTCTTCAAGGCGCCGTACGACGTGTAGGCACCGCTCAGGGCCTCCGGGTCCCCGCCCTCGCAGGCGGCCAGGATCTCCAGCAGGTTCGCGACCCCGGGCCGCTCCTCCCGGTCGTAGACGACGTCCTGCCCGCTGTCGGTCACGGCCCGCATGACCTTCTTGCGCACCACCTCCGGCTCGTCCAGCAGATAGACGATGCCCGGCCCGGAGTCGTCCGACTTCCCCATCTTCGACGTCGGTTCCTGAAGGTTCATCACCCGCGCCGCCACCTTCGGGGCGGTCGCTCGCGGCACCACGAACGTGTGGCCGTACCGATGGTTGAACCGCACCGCCAGATCCCGCGCCAGCTCCACGTGCTGCGTCTGGTCCTCCCCGACCGGGACCTCGTCGGTGTCGTACGCCAGGATGTCCGCCGCCATCAGCGCCGGATACGTCAGCAGCGACAGCCGTACGCTCCCGCCCCGCCGCTGCTCGCGCGCGGCCTTCTCCTTGTACTGGATCATCCGCCGCATCTCGCCGTCCGTGGCCACGCACTCCAGCAGGTAGGACAGCCGCGCGTGCTCGTCCACATGGCTCTGCACGAACACCGTGCACCGTCTGGGATCCAGCCCGGACGCCAGCAGCAGAGTCGCCGCCTGCCGGCTGAGCCGGCGCACCCGCGCCGGGTCGTGGTCCACGGTCAGTGCGTGCAGATCGACGACGCAGAACAAGGCGTCCGCCTGGTGCTGGTCCACCTCGGCCCACCGGCGCAGGGCGCCCAGGTAGTTCCCGAGCGTCAGGTGCCCGGTCGGCTTGACCCCGCTGAAGACCCGTGTCATCTCCACTCCATCTCCTGGTCGTGGCCGCCGTCCCCGGACGGCCGGCCCCAGGAGCCCTGAGGGAGAAACGAGAACGGCCGCCGAGGCGGCGGCCGTTGTATGCGTACGTGAGAGGCGGCCGCCGTCAGGCGGGCCACCACTGCTGGCTGTACGTACGCGTAGTCATGGCGACCAGGCTACGCCCTCAGCACCCCTCCCGCAGCGAGTTGACACACCCTGGCGAGGTCCGTAGTGTTCTCCGAGTTGTCCGACGTGAGAGCCCGACTCCGGTCGGTCCCCGGACAGCCACTCCGTAGGTACCAACCGCTCTTCGATGACAGTCGTGCAATTCGTCTGCCGTCGTGTCGTCGGTGTGCGCATTTACGGAATGAGGAATCCGCGTTCGAAAGGGCGCAGCCCCCGATTCGCTCGGGAGCGAGGAATCCGCTAAAGTCTCACTCGTCGGAACGGCCCAACGGCCGGGAAGACGAACCCCGCTGACCGGGGATCAGGCCGAAAAGGATCTGATAGAGTCGGGATCGCCGGAAAGGGAAACGCGAGAGCGGGAACCTGGAAAGCACCGAGGAAATCGGGTCGGAAAAGATCTGATAGAGTCGGAAACACCG
>NZ_JBEXZD010000137.1:0-20502 GCF_040628575.1 Streptomyces sp. NPDC006393 | reverse complement strand
CGTCCTTGCTGCCCATCCGTGATCCTTCCCGGCAGAGACCGCATCTCATGCCAGACGGTTCACACCAGGACATACACAAACTTCAGGACAGTCCCGGGCGTGGACCACGGCGCAGCGGCACGGCTGGGACAAGCTCCTGCCCGCCCAGCTGTGGCTCCCGAAAAGCGCGCTCGGACCGGAGCCAGCGGGTGATGACGAGCGGCCCGCACGGCGTTCCCAGAAGGCCGCGTGGGAAGGGAACATCACCGCAGCCCGGCAATTCCACGCCCGCGAAGGCCGCCTCGTAGTGCCGCACCAGCACGTCGAGGCCGTGGACGGGGCGTCGGCGGGGCTGGGCCGGTTCGTCACACCGCCCGCAGGCGAGCCACGACACTGAGCCCGCAACGACGCACCGACCTCGACCACCTCGGCATGCGCTGTTAGCAGGAGGCCTGGGCGAGGTCGGGTCCGCGCCGACTGAGCCGGAGCACGATAGTTGTCACATAGGCGGGCTTGTTGTCACCCACGGGGCGGCCGTTGTTGATTGCCTTGGCCGGTTGCTCAGTGTGGGCGTCGAGCAACCGGCTTGAGGGCCTGGTAGGAGAGGGAGGTCGTCTGTGTGTCCATCTGCCTGCCTCAGCCCGTGGCAGACGTTGTGGCGTCGTCGGCTCCAGACGGCGAGGAGTTCGGGATCGTGGGCGATGCGCGGTGGGTCGGGCGCGAGGTGAGCGCCAGGGGCATAGCTCCTGGCGCTCAGCTGTAGTAGGCGATCTTCTCGTCGAGGACCTCCATGGCCCGGCACAGCGCTGCCACCCGCTGCTCCAGGGCGGCACGGCGCTCGCGAAGAAAACCAACCCGGTCCTGCGGAGAGTGCTCGGCGCGCAGGATGGTGACGAACTCCCGCAGGTCCGCGATGCCGAGGCCGGCTTCGCGGAAGCACGTGACCAGGCCGATCCAGAAGACGTCGTCCTCGGTGTATTCCCTGCGCCCGCCGGCGGAGCGCCGGATCGGGCCTATGAGCCCTTCGCGCTCGTAGTAGCGCAGCGTGTCGATGGAGACGCCGGTACGGCCGGCGACTGTTGCCGGGGTGAGGGTGGTCATGGGGCTCCTTGGTAACCGCCGCTACCGCGCCTCGGCGAAGCGCGCCAGATGCTCGTCGTTGAGGCGTACTCGGCGTGCGGCGAGTGCCTCCTTGATCTGCTCCACCCGGCTTGCGCCGACAATGGGATCGATTCCCTGCCGCATCAGCCATGCGAGGACGACCTGGTTCCTCGTGGCCGAGAGCTCACCGGCGATGGCGTCCAGGACCGCGAGCACCCGATGGGTCCCGGGATGATCATAGGCGTGTGGAAGCGGCTTGTCCGTGCGCACATAGGAACCCCATATCAGCGAGCTGTACGACCACACGGTGAGCCCCTCCGACCGTGCGAGGTCCAGGTCCTCGGCGGTGAGCATGCGATGGCCGGCTTCTGGGACGGGGGTGAGCGGGCGCGGCTGGACGAGTGAGTACCGCAGTTGCAGGGCCGTCCACGGTGCCACGTGCTGATCGCGCGCGAGTGACCGGGCGCGCTCGACGCGCCAGGCGGCATGGTTCGCCGCCCCAACCCGCAGGGCCACTCCCTTCGCGACCAGCTCGCCGAAGGCACCGACCGTCTCCTCCAGCGGCGCGGTGCGGTCCTCGGCGTGGGCCCAGAGCAGATCGACGTGATCGACTCCCAGACGCTCCAGGCTCTCCTCCACGCCGGCGTGGACGGCGGGGGCGGAGAGTCCTTCGGCGCTTTGCGGCCAGGAGTGCGGGACGAGCGGGTTCTGCCGGACCTTCGTCGCGATCCGCACCGCATCGCGCGCGCCCGGACGGGCCCGGAGCCACGCGCCGATGAGGCGCTCGCTGGCGCCGCCTAGGCCACTGGGGTCGGTCCAGAAGGAGTAGCAGTTCGCTGTGTCGAGCCAGACACCGCCGTCGGCTACGAAGGAGTCGAGGATCGCGAAGGCCCGGTCGGGGTCGACGCGGGTGCCGAAGTCCATCGTCCCGAGGACGATCTGGGGGTCAGTGATGTTCATGCCGCCCATGCTCGGATCTGGAGCGCGCTCCAGGTCAAGAGCGGTTGTGGCGAACGGCCCGGCTGGAGAGCGGCCTGCCGAACAGGTGGCACAGGGCTGCTGGGCAGGGGCGCCATGCAGCCCAAACGGCGGAGCGCCGGAGCCGGTGCCAACAGCAATGCTTGCCCTGCTGCTAGTGACAAGTAGCACGCCGACCTGGTGACAACTGCCGTGCCTCGCCGCGCCGAAGCCTCAGGTCAGCGGTGGCCGATGGTGACAACCATCCTGCTTTGGCACAGCGCCCCACCGACACTGCCAACGCTCGCAGCAGCTGCTTGACCCCATAGCTTCGGTGCCGGTCTCGATGAGGGTGGCGTTGAAGGGGAGCCGGTCGACGATCGCTGTGCAGAGCTGGGGGCGGTGAAGGTGCGGCTCCAGCCGCATCACCCGGATGGTCCGACGTTGCGGCGATCGGGGATGCCCTGTGCTGGTCTGTAATGGAGCGTGAGAGCGCGCCGCCACAGCGAAAGGCCTGCGCCAATGCTTTATCGGCCCGGCCTTCCCCTTCGCCGAAGCGCAGCTTCCATCGCGGGGAACGTCGCCGGCACGACCATCAGGGAGTCTCCATGGCTGAAACCGCGAAGAACAGCAGCGACATGACGGAGGAGATGCAAGCGCTCCTTGAGGCCACGACGAGGGGCCTGAGTAGCGGCGGCCTCAAGCGCGAAGTCGACTCCTGGCTGGGTAGCGGCCCCAATGAACCGGTGACTGCGAAGCAGATCGAGTCCGCGTCGGGACCGAACAAGGTAGCCGCGGCTTGCAGGGAGACGGGGGTCAGCCTTGAGTCGTTTGCCGCCGTGCTCCCTGACATCATCGACGAGGTCTCACCCAGGGGAAAGGTAGAGATCTCATCCAGAAGCGCCATCCCCCCTAAGAGGATCGAGCAGTTCATCGACGACAACAAGGCGCTCATCCGCCGTATGTACGGCGACTTTATGCAGCCCTAGTACGGCAACAGTGTTTGTGCTGACGGGTGTGCAGGTGTCAGGGGCTGTGTCCGCGGCGTTTGTAGTGGCTGATTGCCAACGGCCATTGCGTTCTCCCCGTCAAGGGTGGCCGCCGGAGCCTGAGTTTCGCGGCCTCTCTCACTGGTCCGCTACCGCGGGAGCCGCGGGGAACCGTCTGCTGCACGGCGGCAGGTGGAAAGACTGCTGCCGGAATTTTGCGCGGCTTCATCGCCAGGGGAGTGCCTTGTCGAGCGGGCCGGCGACGCGGCTGGCAACATCACTGCCAGCCACGAAGGTGAGCGCTCCAGCGACCACCAGCGCAGGCTGCTGGCGAGCGTGGGCTGCTGCGCCACGGAGGGGATCAGTAGCAGCAGGGCGCCGGGCTCATCCGGAACTTGGATAGCTCAACGCCCGGAGAAGGGCCGCGACGCTGAGTACGCAGCGGCGGGCCGATCTTGATGAGCTCGGTCTGCGCTGGTGGGGCGCTGCGAGGGCGAGCGGGGAGCGCAGGGGTAGGGTCTGGGGCGGTTCCGTGCCGAACGCACTCGGCACGGAACCATCCCAGCAGCAGAGCGCGAGGGTGACGGCCAGGGCCTGGTCGTCGAGTGGGCCGGCGTAGCGCGGGTGACGCCGGGGCGCTGTCAGGAACCGCCGTTGTAGGGGCTGCGGATGATGCAGATCGTGGTGGTGGCGATGTCGAGGTAGCTGGAGTCCACCTGGGGGGCGTGCAGGTCCTGGTCCGCGCGGATGCCGGTGGGGAAGCCCGCAGCGGCGTCGTAGAGGAACAGGTTGTTGGAGTTCGGCGGCGTGGTTCCCTCTGCCTGGCCCTGGACGAGGACGGCGCGAGCGGCGTAGGGGCCGGTGATGTCGAAGTCGAGCAGCGGACCCTGTGGACCGGTGTGGACGGTGGTGATGGCGTCCCCGTCGTCGGCGAAGCTGAACCTCATGCCGGGTTCTGGTTGGATGTCGAAGAGCACCTGGTCGAGCGGCAGGACGTCCAGGCAGCGGTTGCCGTTGGCTGTCGTGGTGGGCGTCACGCCGGCCACGCTCGGCGCTCCGGCTTCCTGCGCTGTTGCCGGGCTGGTGGTGACGCCGATGGCCACGGTGGTGGCCAGACCGGCGCCGGCGAGCCGGGCGGCCCATCTCGCCCGCCGCGACGTGGACACTGCTGGGGTGGCTACTCGCATGAGGAGCACTCCTCCTTGATGCTGGGGGTACCAGGGGGTACCGGACCCTCAGGGGTACCGGGTATCTCCGGCGGGGTACTGTTCGTTCCCTTTTTCCTTCGGCAGTTCGAGCCTGGACATCCCGTCCACCGCCGGGCGTGTGCAGTATGTGCATCAAGAGACCGCCCTCATGCTTTACGACTCCTTTCCCTGAGCCATTCGGGATTCCATTGCGGCCGGAAAGGTGACGTCCATTATGGTGACGTGGCCGTATTCTGACGAGCCACCACGTATCGTCCGGATGCGCTGACGGTGAGGCTGCGCCGGATCCGAGATGCCCCCCCCACGGCTCACTCGGGTACCGCCTCAGACTGCCGCCCCCGTTCTTGTTCGGAGCGCGGCTTTAACCGGGCGGGACATGGACAACGTCAGTGCGCTGCTGCGCACTTCCTGCGGCTGACAGCAACACGGCAGGGCAGCCGAGGCGCGTGTATGCGCAACCTTGCGTGGTGTGCAGGTCGTTGCGCTCGCCCGTCGTCGCCGGGCGGGGTGATCCTGGGTGCAGTCCTGGTGGCGGTGAGCGGGTGACGGGAAGCGCCTGATCGTGGTCCTCCCGGTCGTGATGCATCCCTTCCGGCGTCCATGATCACGGACAGATCAGGGCGGCGGAGGGACTGTGCCGCCCTGGCGAAGCGGCCGGGTGCACGGCGCGCGCCGATCGTCCGGCCGCCCCGGGCTACCCATCCGAGGCGACCGGACCGATCCCATCTTAGGGACGAGATCCTGGAATCCCGCGGCAGAAGAACCGCTACTCCCGTCTCACAGGCACAGCTGGCGCATCCAGCCGTGGCTTGGCTTCTTCCACCCAGAATTCGAGTGATGCTGCGCTCGGGCCAGGGATTCACCCTGCCGCAGGCAGACCCCGTGCATGCCCCAGATGGCCGGGGACGATGACCGGTATGGTGCACCGGCGCCCCGGAAAATATTCTTCTCTGACTTGAGGACTATTGATCACAGCGCAATATGACGGTGTGTCCGGACGTCCGACAGCGGACGGGTGTGGCTTGATCATCGGGAGGTCCCGCGCAGGGACCGGAACATCACATCCATGTCCGCGGTGCCCTGGTTTCGGCATCCCGTGTCGAGGAGTCCCGAGCGTGAGACTGAACCTGCCACATGCGGTATCCCCACGACGTGGAGCCGCAGCCACCGCCAAACGGCTGCGGCGCCCGGCCCGGCGTAGCGCTGTCCTGCTCGCCACGACGGCGCTACCAGCAGCGCTGGTGTTGCCCCTGGCCACACCCGCCCAGGCGGCGCCCGTAACCGTCACCTTCACCCCCGGCGCCAACCAGCCCTTCACCGTCCCATCCGGCGTCACCCAACTGACCATCACCGCCACCGGCGCCGCAGGCCAGAACGGCACCAACGGCGGCGCGGGCGGGAACGGCTCCACCGTCACCGGCACCGTCACCGTGCCGTCGGGCACCACCACCCTCTACGTCAACGTCGGCACCGGCGGAGGCGCCGGCGGCGGACCGTCAAGCACCGGCGGCCCCGGCGGCGGAGCAAGCGACGTCCGCACCTGCGACTCGACCAACCCTGACTGTGTCCTCACCGGCGTCGCCGCCACCGACCCCCGCCTGATCGTCGCGGGCGGCGGCGGAGGCGGAGGAAGCGGTCTCAGCGGATTCCCCGTGCCCGAGGCCACCGGAGGAAACGCCGGAATCACCGGACAGCCCGGCGGCAGCAGAACCGACAGCGGCGGCGGCGGAACCGGCGGAACCCAGACATCCCCCGGCACCGGCGGAGCCGCATGCCCCACCGGCGGCACCCCCGGCACCCACGGCACAGGCGGTGCCGGCGGCAACGGCGGAGGCTCATTCGGCGGCGGCGGCGGCGGAGGCGGAGCCGGCTGGTTCGGCGGCGGCGGAGGCGGCGGCTGCAACAGCATCGGGTCCGGCGGTACACGCGGGCCCGGAGGCGGAGGCGGCGGATCGGACCACGTCCCGGCCGGTGGCACCTCCGCACCCGCCACCGGACCGGCCATGGTGACCATCACCTACGACCAAAGCGGCGGGAACAACGGCGGAGGCGGAGGCGGCGGCTCGATCCTGCCCATCAACCTCAGCGGCATCATCCCGATGTTCAACAACATCAACATCAACAACAACATCGACAGCCCCGGCGCCAGCAACACCACGACACAGAACTTCAACCTGAACACGCCCTGACCACCCGGCTCATACAGGCCACCGACGGCTCGCCCATCCTCGCGAGGACAGCCACACCCGATACCCGCCCTCCGGCCGCGCAGCGCAGGCACGTGCGACCGCACGGCTGAACGGCTGCTGAAGGGCGGTCCCGACGGATACCACCGGGACCGCCCCGCATTGCGCTCCGTCATCCACGGCCGCGACGGCAACGACCTGCTGTCCGCCGGCAACACCACCAACGCCTCCATCCGCGACGCCAGGCAACAGCCCTGGCCGACGAGCGCTGTGACACATCGGGGACGGCCGACGCTGAAGAGGTACCGATGCGCACTTCCTGTGGGTGGGGGCGGCGCGCACTGGAGCCCCCCCGGGGGTGGCCGGCTCCCCTCCCGCAAGCCGGCCACCCCTGGCGCGGCCCAGCGCGTGCCCCGGTCCGATGCAAGCCAGGCGCCCAGGTCTGGTCCCGCGTTCACGTCCGGGGCAACGGCAAAGGGGCCGCGGCCACCCGGCCAGGCCGCCACGGTGCGGAGCGTTCTGCGTCGCCGCTTCCACCGAGCCGTAGAACGCATAGACCCTGCGCAGCTCGGTCACCGTGAAGACCTTGAGGATCCGCTCATCGACGCACGTCAGACACAAGGAGCCCTCGCGGTCACGGATCCGCTTGGTGATCGCGACGAGCATGCCCAGACCCCTCGAATCCAGGATCCGTACTGGGCACAGGTCCAGGACGAAGTGACGGTGGCCCGTGCGAAGAAGCATGAAGACCGCTTCGCCGATCCTGGGAGCCGTGTGGACATCGACCTCCCCGCCGACCTCGACCACGGTCCAGCCGTTGACCGGATCGCAGGCCAGGTCCAGACGCTCATCGCGGAAGATGCTCCGCCGCATGACCCACTCCTCTCCGCCAAAGGGCGGCCCGGCCCGCAGTCCGTCACCGGGCCACCGGCCGGGCAGCGGCCCTCACGAACCTCCCTGTTGAGAGTGGTGGGCTCCACTCCTGACCGGGGACGGCGGGCGCCGGGGCCGGTCGGCCCAGAGGGTGTGTATCCACCCCATGCCGAACCCACCCAGCCTGCAACCGGACAACGGCCGGGTCGTTAGCGGCAGCCAGCCTCAGCGGAGCAGGCACCTGCCGGGGATCGACGGCGGGCCGTGCAGCCCGCCCCGCCCGGACCAGGCGCCCGCGACAAGGCTGAACGTTCTCCTCTGGTAGGGCACGGAAGAAACCTTGAACGTCGCCTCGTGCCACCTCGAGTGGCTGGTGGAACTATTCGCGCGCCGGAGGCGGCGGGTACAGGACGTGCCCTGAGGGCGATAGGAAACTGCCTTGGCACAGGAACCGACGCTCATGAAGGAGCGCGTGAAGCGTCCAACCGGCCAGAGGGTGAAGGATGCGGCCTGCAGGTCCGCTCGGGTCCCTGCGCCAAGGCAGACGCGGGGCACAGCGTCACCATCAGACTACGGCTGGTGCGGCCAGCCAGCACCCCGGCCACATCTGAGTGCCAGCGCTTCGTCGACCGACCATGAAGGTCTTTACAGGCGGCCGAATGCCGCCCTGGCGTCGGCTACGGTCGCGTACACCCGCAGCACCTGATCGGCGCGCGTCATCTCCAGCACCCTGCGCAGCAGGTCCGGGACACAGGCCAGGGCCACCGCCACGCCGTTGGCTTCGGCAACATGGCGGGCCCCGAGCAACACGTTCAGGCCCGCCGAATCACAGAACGACACCCCGGTCAGGTCCAGGACGACGCACCGGTCACCGCCGGCGATCAACTGAGCGAGCGGCCGGCGGAGCCACGGCTGGGAGCGATACGTCATGTCCCCGCCGATGCGGACCAGCAGGCAGCCCTGCTCCCGGATCGTCTCCAGCGAGGGAGCTTCATCGGTCACGCCACCCCAACGCCCCTGGGCGCATGCTCGAAAAACCATCCGGCACTCTCCGGTCTGCTGTGCCAGGGCTAGCCTGGCACATACCAGCCCGCGTCGTGCGGGGTCCTCGCCCGCCCCCCGTCATGGGGCACTCCCGCCCTCGGCACCTTGGCCACCACCCGGTGGCCATCTTCTACAGGTAGGCCGGACATACGGACTGCCGGCAGCGAGCGGCCCGGCCAGCGATTGGCTGGCCGGGCATCCATCGGTCGGGTGCTTGGTGGTGAGCCGTAGTTCTCCCCTGAGGGGAGGTCGGAGCCAGCAATGAGTCGGGCCCGATCGTCCGTGGTCCGGTTGCGGGCGGGCTACCAATAGTGACGTCGACCTGCGACCGCGTGACCGAGCGTGCCCAGAAGCCACAAGACGGCGCCGATCACGAGCAGGATGATGCCGATCGTCCACAGGATCGAGATGCCGAGTACGAACCCGAGGACCAGGCAGATGTCACCCAGGATGATTATGCCAGCCTCCTCTGTGAGCGGATGCCTTCCTCTAACCGGACATCAGGTGGCGAGCAGACGGTTGAAGAACGAGCGGTAGTCGCGAATGGCCACTCGCAGCTCTTCGGTATCCACCTGCTCGCCCCGGTCCCAACCCCTCAAGGTCGTGCTTGTGCTCGGCGAAGGTGGAGGCCAGCTGCTGCATGACATCCGCCACGAGGGTGTCGGCGTCGTGTACGGCATCGCGCGGATCGTCTACGAACTTGTTCTGCACCTCCTGCCAGCGCACCCGGAAGCCCTCCTCGTCATCCGTCGCCAGCAGATGCGGAGCCTCCTCCTCTGCCTGACTGCCCGCCTCCGGAGCCGGAGCCTTATCAGTTCCTCGCGGCTCAGCGGCACTCTCGCCGGGGAAGGCAGGAACCCCGGTCTGCCCTTCTGGTGCCTCCTCCGGCCGGCTGCGAGGCTGGGCGAGATCCTCTGTACTCAGGCCGGCTTCGCCGGTCTCACTGGGGTCGGTCCTGTCGTTGCGCTGCATGGTTTCCTCCGTCCCCAGCGCCTTCGGCGCCTCGGGTCGGGATCTTTGGGCCGCTTTAGGCCCGGGCATGACGGGCTTGGCCGCCATCGGCGAGCAGTTCGTCGAAGAGGGCGCGGTAGTGGACCATCGCTCCCCGCAGCTGCTCGGTGGTCACCTGGTGTTGGGCGCTGAGCGTGTCGACTTGGTGGGCTGCCCGGTAGTGCTCCAGAGTGCGGCCGTGTTCCACCGAGAGGTCCTTGAGCCGTTGCTCGAAGCCCTCGGTGGGGTAGCCACGCTCGCGCATCAAGGAGGTCACCAGCCGGTCGGCGTCATGCACGGCGTCCTCCGGCCGGTCCACGAACTCTTCCTGGACGCTGGACCAGTCCCGGGCATACCGATCCCGCACGTTGCTCGGCAGCGGCTTGATCTCCAGCTCATCGTGACGCCGTTCGCGCTGCCTCAGCTCACGCTCACCTGCCATACGGCCCCCGGCAGTCTCCACCGTCCGTTCGTACTCCGGGCCGAAGCGTTCACGTAGACGATGACGCCGCGCAAGCAGGAAGAGCGTCACCGCAAGGGCCAGCACCACCACGACGGGAATGATGATCTCGAGAAGTGTCCCTATCGACATGGGGTCAAACCCCCTTATACCTGCCGAGTTACACCCGAAATGCGCATACCCGCAGGATCTTCACCGAAACGCAGCCCGGTCGCGCAGTGAGCCACGACCCACGACTTCACCAGAGGGTGAGGGACAATCCGGCGGCCGTGGCATGTGTGATGCGGTCCTCGAACCACTCGGCGACACGCTACGGCCAGCTGGCCAGCGTCTCCTCGGTCTCCTCGTCGACGAGGACGATGCGGACGTCATGCAGGCCGCTGTACTCGCCGACCCAGCCGGACCATTTCCAGCGCGCGGTCGCCTCGCTCGGCCACCAGCCCTGCTGCACCACGCGGCCGCCGGCGGTCAGGGTGAGGTGATAGCGGCTGGGGTCGTTGCCGGTGGATTGCTGTCTCACCCCACCATCATAGAATCGAACATGTGAACGATCTGCCGCCGGATCTGCCCCGTCTCCGCACTCTGGAGACCTGGCTGTCCTACACCCTCGCCCGGGTCCGGCAGCAGATCGCGGCAGCTGAACGGCAGGAGCAGGAGCGGCAGCGTGGCATCGACGCCCGGCCGCCAGTACCGGACTGGATCCTCGAGCGCGGGCTCAACCGAGCCTCGCCGCCCCTCGCTATCCACGTCGGCGACTGCCGCATGGCAGGCAAGAGGTGGACGGCCGTCGACCGCGCCACCGCGCTGCGGGCACTCGCCGAAGGGGTGGAGGCGTGCGGGCACTGCCGGCCCGACGCTGAGCTCGGCTTCATCGACGGCTAGTGCCGCATCAGGCAACGTTCGCCCTGTTGTGACCACTGGCATCAGGTGAGCGACGCACGGGCCGGGGAGCGGGTGTGTCGGCGTCGAGGGCCGCCGCACGGAGGGCGGCTGCCACCCGGATGCTCGGGTCGGTCGGCGGGTGGGGAAGTCGGGCCAGGAGCAGGCGCCGTTGCTCCTGGGGGCCGCCGCGGACGGGCAGGACGCGGACACCCGGTGGCACGGCGGAAGCGAGCACGGCCGGCACGGTGGTCAGTCCGCAGCCCGCGGCGACCAGCTGGAGCTTGGCGAGCCAGTCGCGTGCGGTGTGGGCGATCTCAGGCCGCTCGTCCAGGCCCGGCCACACGCCCATCAGCCGGTCCTCTCCCGACGAGGAGCCCGCGATCCATCGCTGCCCGCGCAGGTCGGCCACGTCGACGAATTCGCCGCGGGCCAGTGGGTGGGTGGTGGGCACCGCCAGGCGGAGGGCACGTTCGGTGAGTGTCTGCAGCACGAGCGGGGGTGACTCGGCATCCGGCGGCCTGAACGGCGGCGCCGAGGCGAGCAGGGCGAGGTCGAGACTGCCGGCCCGCAGGGCGCGTACCAGCGCCGGGGTGCTGCCCTCCCGGCCGACGACATGCAGGCCGGGATCCGTGCGGCGCAGGGCGGCCAGGGCGCGGGGGAGCAGGACGGCGCCGGCGCTGGGGAACCATCCCAGGCGGACCGTGCCGGCCTGCCCCGGCAGACCGGAAAGCTCGCGCGCGGTTGCGTCGATCTCGTCGAGCACGGTCGTCGCGCGGCGCATGACGACGCGGCCGGCCTCGGTGAGCCGCACGCCGTCGCGTCGCCGCTCCAGCAGCTCGGCGCCCGCGGCCCGTTCGATCGCGGCGATCTGCCGGGACACCGCGGACTGGGTGTAGCCCAGCGACGCGGCGGCCGCGGTGAAGGTTCCCTGTTCGGCGACGGCGCGGAAGACACGCAGCGCAGTGAGTGACACATCCGAGAAGTCCATGACGTTTACGCATACTACCCTTGCCGAACTTTCGTTGGACTCATGGCTGTGGCGTTCCTAGCGTGGCATGCATGAACGCTTCACGTATCGCCCTCGTCACGGGCGCCAACCAAGGACTCGGCCGCGCCCTCGTCGAAGGGCTGGCGGCCCGCATGAACCCGGACGACCTGGTCCTGCTCACTGGCCGCAGCCACCAGCGCGTGCATGACGCTGCCCGCGAGGTCGCCGCGCTGCCCGGCACGCGCGCCCGCGTCGAGGGCCGGGTCCTGGACGTCACGGACACCGATGCGCTCAGCAGCCTCGCCGAGGACCTCTGGGCCAGGCACGGAGGGGTCGACGTGGTCATCTCCAACGCGGTCGCCCGGCTGCTGCCCGAGGAGTCGCAGGCCGAGCGGGCGGACGAGTTCATCGACGTCTCCAACACCGCCACGCACGCAATCCTGCGCTCCATCGGCCCGATGCTGCGCCCGGGCGGCCGGCTGCTCGTCGTGGCCAGCAGCCTCGGCACCCTCGGTCACCTCGACCCGCGGCTGCACCACTTGTTCGACGGGGCGAGCCTGGAGCAGGTCGAGTACGCCGTCGAGTCGTGGCGCAGCGCCATCCACAACCGGACCGCGCAGGAGGCGGGCTGGCCCATCTGGCTGAACGTGCCCTCGAAGGTGGCTCAGGTCGCAGCCGTCCGCGCGCTCGCCGCGGAACGCCGCGAACGCGACCTCGCCACCGGCACCCTGATCGCGTCCGTGTGTCCCGGCATGGTCGACACCGCCACCTCGCGCCCCTGGTTCAGCGACTACAGCCAGGCCCAGTCACCCGCCCAGGCCGCCGAGGCCGTGCTCGACCTGGTCTTCGCCGATCACGTCGATCCCGCCCTGTACGGCGAGCTGGTCCGCTTCGGCAAGGCCCTGCCCTGGCACGACGGCACACCGCCGGTGGAGCAGGACCGGATGCTCACGCCCTGAAACGCGCAGGGCCGTCACGCAGATCTTCCGTACTCAGCAAGGAGTTCACTCATGAGTGCCATCACCACCCCGTTCGGTTTCTCCAGCACGGCCGCCGAGGTCGCGCAGGGGATCGACCTCACCGGCCGCCATGCCGTGGTCACCGGTGCCTCCTCGGGCCTCGGCGCCGAGACGGCCCGGGCGCTGGCCGCGACCGGCGCGGCCGTGACGCTGGCCGTCCGGGACGTTGCGGCGGGCGAGCGCGTCGCCAAGGACATCACCACATCGAGCGGCAACGAGGACGTGCAGGTCGCACAGCTCGACCTGGCCGATCCCGCGTCCGTCACCGCGTTCGCGGCCGGCTGGCGGGGCCCGTTGCACATCCTGGTGAACAACGCTGGTGTCATGGCCTGCCCGGAGCAGTACACCGAGCAGGGCTGGGAGTGGCAGTTCGCCACCAACCATCTGGGTCACTTCGCCCTCGCCACCGCCCTGCACGACGCGCTGGCCGCCGACGGCAACGCCCGCATCGTCGTGGTGAGTTCCACCGGCCACCAGCAGTCACCCATCGTGTGGGACGACGTCAACTTCGCCTTCCGCCCCTACGACCCGTGGCTGGCCTACGGTCAGTCCAAGACCGCCAACATCCTGTTCGCGGTGGAGGCGACCCGCCGCTGGGCCTCCGACAACATCACCGCCAACGCCCTCATGCCCGGCGCCATTTACACCAACCTTCAGCGCCACACCGGCGGCCGGGGCAGCGGCCGCGTCCCGGCCGAGCTCATCAAGACCGTCGAACAGGGCGCCGCGACCTCCGTCCTGCTCGCGACGTCCCCGTTGCTGGAGGGCGTGGGCGGCCGCTACTTCGTCGACTGCAACGAGACCGAGGTCGTCGACCGCCGTTCCGGCACGCTGCACGGCGTCGCCCGGTACGCCGTCGACCCGGACAACGCCCGACGCCTGTGGGACCTATCGCAGGACCTGCTCGCAGACGCCGGCTGAAGCCGCGCGGCGGGCCGCCGGCGTCTCGGGGCGCGCCTTAAACCAGCTGCACCTGCCGGTCCAGGACGGCCGAGTGAATACCGACCGACGTGTCGCGCATGTATGCCTGCCGCAGGTCGTGCGCTTTTTGGTACGCCTCGGTGGCGAGTGCCTCGCGCATCGTCACTTCCGAGTCGAAGCTGATGCGGACGATGGCATCGATGGGCTCCTCGGCGCCGTCCTGGCCGGCGTCCGACAGGTAGTACTGCACGTACTCCCGCACCTGGGGCAGGGAGGCGTACGTCGGGCCGTACTCGTGCTCCATGAAGCGGCGGAAGTCCTCCGTGGAGATCTCGGGCCGTTTCCGGATCACCGTCATGAGCGTGAGCATCATCTTCCTCTTTCCTGAACACCCGTTCATTGCAGCGTACATTGAACGGGTGTTCAATGGCCTGGTGAAGAGCAAGGACGAGACCAAGGACGTCCGGGACCTGCGTGCCGAGCTGGTCGCTGCTGCGGTGGGCATGCTTGCGCAGCCGCAGGCCATCGCCGTGCCGTCGCTGCGGTCGATTGCGCGGGCCTGCGGGGTCGCCCCGTCGGCGGTCTACTGGCATTTCCCTTCGGAGGCGGACCTGCGATCCGCAGTCCTCGACGCCGAGTACGCCTCCCTGATCGAGACTGTCGAAACGGCGCTGGACGCCGCATCCGACGGCGCCGACCTGCTGGCGGTCGCGGGCGACGCGTACATCGCGTGGGCGCTGGACCACCCCGGCGCCTACCAACTGCTGTTCGAGAGCGGCGACGAGCTCCCTGCAACCCGCGCCGCGCACGGCCCACGTCTGCAGCGGCGGATCGTTGACCTGGCCCGCGGCGTCGACCCGGACGCCCCGTTCGCCGCCGCCCTGCTGCTGTGGTCCGCCTGGCACGGCGTGGTCTCCATGCGCCTGCACAAGATGGAGTGGGACTGGGGCATGACGGCACAGGAAGCGAACCGGCGACTGGTAGCGGCGCTCACGGCTCACCCCGGCGGACCGTCACCCGCCCCCGACAGCGGAACCTAGCGACATGGAACACGCAGAAACCTCGAACGGCGCACCTATCCGGACTGCTCCATCAGCCGGGTCGAGCACGCTCTGGGGGTCATCCGGGGTCGATGGAAACTGCTGATCATCCACCACCTTCTCGTCCGTGAGCCTCGCCGGTTCTCCGACCTCGAACGCGCGATCCCGCAGGTGACCCAGAAGATGCTGATCCAGCAGCTGCGCGCCCTGGAGAGCGACGGCGTGGTGCGCCGCATCGCCTATCCCGAAGTGCCGCCGCACGTCGAGTACGAACTGACCGCGGCCGGGCGCGCGTTGGCCGCCGCCCTCACGGCCCTGCACGACTGGACGATCCAGTCGGGCCACACCGGCGTGTCGCAGGAGGCGGGCGCTCCGGCCCGCCTGAAGCCGGGCTGAGTCAGGCGGTCGGGAAGGTGTCCATCCAGATGATCTCCAGGGTGCGGTGGACGATGCGCCAGCCCTCGGGACGCCGTTCGAGGCGGTCGACGAAGAACCCCGTCTGGATGAGGTTCCAGCCCCGGCCGTCCGTGCTGCCCTGGTGGGTGTGCAGGTGCTGAGTGCGGGCCAGAGCGGTGTCGCCCTCTATGGCGACCGTCGAACAGCCCTGGAAGTGCTGCCATTTGAGCAGTCCGCTCATGGACCCGTCGGCTCCACGCATCACGTCCACGAGCCTGCGGTAGGGGATGTCCTTCAGCGCCGAGCCGCCGGCCGCCGAGTAGTCGACCGTGGCCTCCGCGGCGAAGACGGTGTCCCACTGCTCGAGGACATCGTTGTCACCGCTCTGGTGGAGATCCTGGCCGAGGGCGTAGCGCACCATCAAGTCCTGGATCTCGATGCGGTCGGACACATACTGCAGGCGCCGCTCAAGAGCCTCGCCGGCTGGAAAATTCGTGGTGATGTGCGTCATGACGTCACCGTAGATCGGTACCTCCTGCCCCTGTAAGTACCGACAAAAAAGTAAGTATCCGTGGGGAGGCCCGGTCCTTCAGGTCCCGGTAGGGGGCCGGTCACGGAGCGGAGCGCAGGAAGGACAGCGCCGTGTCCAGTGCCGCTTCCAGGTGCGTGATGCTGCCGGTGGACATCAGGATGGTCACACCGCCCTGAACCGCGGCGACGAAGGCGGCCGCCGTGCGGTCGGCGTCCAACTGCCGGCCGACCGTGCCCCTGTCCTGCATGCGCTGGATACCGGCACGGAGGGCCGCCTGCCACTGGCTGATCAACTGGCTGGTCAGTGCCTGCGCGGCGGGGGTGGTGCGTCCGAGTTCGGTGATCAGCACGCCCAGCGGGCAGTTGACACCCTGCTGCTCGTACCGCCGCACGACCGCGTCGCGCCAGTCCTGCCATGCCGACCATGTGCCCAGGTCGCTCAGGTGGGGTTCCTGGTCCTGGAGGACGAGTCCGGCCTCACGGGCCGCCACCGCCAGCAGCAGCTCCTCCTTCCCGCCGGGAAAGTAGTGGAAGATCTGGCTCTTGCTGGTCGCGGTGCGGGCACGGATGTCATCGAGGGTGGCGCCGGAGGCTCCCCGCTCGCGGATCTCCTGTGCGGCGCCCTCCACGATGCGGCGCCGGGTCGCCATGCCCTTACGGGTCAGGCGCTGCGCGGCTGCGCCACTGGTGGTCACGGGACCTCCTCCACTCTCCGAGTTTGGACTTGCCGGTCCATTTTATGCGAGGGAGGGTGAAGAGCAGACCGAGAGGAAGGTGCGCGACATGCAAGCCATCGTCGTGGAAGAACTGGGTGGCCCGGACCAGTTGCGGATCGCCGAGCAGCCCACCCCCGAGCCAGGACCGGGACAGATCCGCGTGGACATCGCCGTGGCCGGGGTGAACTTCATGGACACCGGCGCCCGCCGGCTCGGTGCTGCCACCGGCGACCTGCCCTTCGTGCCAGGCGTCGAAGGCGCCGGCCGGGTGAGCGCACTAGGGGAAGGCGTGACCGAGTTCGCCGTCGGCGACCGAGTCGCCTGGGTATATGCCTACGGCTCCTACGCCCAGCAGATCCTGCTGCCCGCCGCCGATGCCCTGCCGGTACCCGACGACATCTCCGACGAGGTGGCCGCGAGCCTGATGATGCAGGGCATCACCGCCCACCACTTCGTCACCGAGGCCGCCGACATCCAGCCCGGCCAGATCACTGTTGTACACGCCGCGGCCGGTGGGCTCGGCCAGAAACTGACTCAGCTCATCAAGGCGCGCGGCGGCACGGTCATCGGCATCGTCTCCAGCGAGCGAAAGTCCGAGACCGCCCGGCGCAGCGGCGCCGACTACACCGTGGTGTCCACCGCCGACGCCTTTGTCGAGCCGGTGGTGGAGCTCACCGGCGGCGAGGGCGTGGACGTCGTCTTCGACGGCGGAGGGGAGACCACGTTCCGCGCCTCGATGAAGGTCCTGCGCCGGCACGGGCTACTGCTGTACTACGGCGCGGTCATCGGCGCGGTCCCCGTGGTGAACATGCGCGAACTGCCCCACAGCATCAAGGTCTCCTACCCGGTCTTCCGCGACCACATCCCCACTCGCGAGGCGCTGCTGCGCCACAGCGCGGAGCTCTTCGACCTGATTCGGCAAAACGTCCTCAGTCCGGGGATCGGCCGACGCTACCCACTCAAGGATGCCGCCCAGGCCCACATCGACATTGAGTCCAGGGCGACCAGCGGCAAGCTCTTGCTCTTTCCGTAGCAGGAGGCGCCCAATCCCCCGCGCGTGAGGCCGCACCTTGAACCATCCGACCCTGTCCGAAACATCGTTGCGGCGGAGTGTCCCGGGTGCGTCGGAGCGTCGGCTCTGTGCTGCAGGCGCGTGTCAGGCGCGAAAGCGCGGGGGTTCCTCGTCGGCGCGGCCGCGGGCTCGGCGCACACCAAGGCCGGCGCAACGCTGCCGGTTGGCAAACAGCGAGGCGGTCGGACTGGGGCAGTTCGTCAACAACGCCCGCCGGCGAGCCGCGACACTGAGCCCGCAACGACGGGCCGACCTCGACCAGCTCGGCATGCGCTGGTAAGGGCACGCGAGCCGATCGAAGAACGCAGGCGTAGGGTCTGGAACGGTTCCGTGCCGAACGCACTCGGCACGGAACCATCCTGCTTTTGTAGGTCTACGCGGCCGTTCGCCTCTTCGTGGTCGTCGCTGTCGAGCAGTTAGTCGGGGAGTTGCAGGAACGCTGTCTGCACCCGGAGCAGGTGGGTCTCGGGGTGGATTTCCTCGTAGCGGTCCAGGACCTTCTGGTGGCGGCCGGCCTCGAAGTCCCGGCAGGCTTGGTCGTCTTCGTCCAGGCCGCAGGCCAGTGCGAGCCTCGCGCCCTCCAGCAGGGCCTCCCGCTTGGTGGCGTAGACCCACACGTCCAGCCGCCCGCCGCCGCTGTAGCCGCGATGCGCCAGCGTCCACACCGCCGGATCCCGCGTCGTCTCCACGCTCCCGTCCGGCCGGTACAGGCGGGAGGAGACCTGCTGCCTGATGAACCTGGGGTAGTCGGCCACACCGGGCACCCTACGGGCCGCATTGCCACGGTGTGGGGCCGCACAGCCGGAAACCCATCGAAGCGGTGATCGGTCAGGTGCCGGGAAACTCCGGCCTGCCGTGGTCGGGACCGCCGGCTGCAGTCACGGCCGGGGCGTGGTCGGGGCTACTCGGTGATGTGGTCGAGGCCGGGGAGCTGGGGCGGGAAGTGCCGCTCCAGGATCTCCACCCACTGATGCAGGAGGACGAAGCCGTCTGTGCCGGCCTGCGCCTGGACCAGTTCGGTCAGAGCGTCGACGAACGGCTGGACGGCCGTGCTCGGCTCGATCGCGGCGGCGGCCTGCCGCAGGCGTTCGTGCGCGGCCGGGAAGATACCCTTGGCCCACGCGTCCTGCTCCTTGACGCGCCGGGTTCCTGCCTCCCAGTTGATCTGCATGATGGTAAACTGCGGGCAGTCGGGCGCGTGCCAGATCTCCATCGGCAGGCCGACCCCGACGCAGGCGTTGGCCGGATCCGGCCCGGCCTGACAGTCGGGACACACGTTCCGCTCGGTCTTCGGCGTCTCGCTCACCGCGGCGCCTTCCCTCCCCTGCTCCCGCTTGGAGGCAGAGCCTGCCATGTGGGATCGCCGGCCGACCAGAGCTTTGCGCCGTACGCGGCCACAAGAGCAGCACCGCCGATGATCAGCAGCAGGAGGGCGAAGGCTGGCGGTCAGGGCCTGGTCGTCGAGTGGGCCGGCGTCACGGTGGCACCCGGGGCAGTGCCCCGGGCCGGCGGCGACGGTGAGGGCGGCCCGGGGCACCTGACCGCCATGCTCACCCAGGCGGCATGCGGGTGTCGCGACCGCCGCGCCGCATGGGTGATCACGCCGAGGAACGAGACGGCGCCCCGAAGCGCACAGGGAAGACGGTTCGGGGTGCTGCGGGGCCGCCCTGCTGCAACGGGGGACGCCGACCGGCCACGTCGTCGCCGCAGCCCGGACCAGAGCAGTATTTGAGGCCTGCGGCGACGCGCTGATCATCAGTACCACAGCTTCCAACACCCTGTCCCGGTCGAGGACTCGCCCGAGAAGGACAGCGGCTCTACCCGATCGGGCGGTAAGTCCGACAGTCGAACCGCCGGAGAGCCCGCTTAGGATCCGCGCGTGGCACACACCTTCGACGAACTCGTGGAGATGCAGCGGGCAGCAGACGCAGCGCAGGCGAAGGTCGAGCAGCTGCGCGACCAGTACGGGCCGCCCACCCGCGAGCCGTGGAGCGCGCAGCAGACCGCCACGTACGAGACCGCGTGGCGCGCCTGGCGCGACCTCGCCCGCGACGTCCAGGCCGCGGTCACCGAGCACGCGAAGGAACAGGGCAAGGCGCGCAACGACGTCGAGGCCGACGTGAAGAAGCACTCCCGGCATCCGGAGGACTGAAGACACGCTACGGCCAGCTGGCCAGCGTCTCCTCGGTCTCCTCGTCGACGAGAACGATGCGGGCGTCATCAGGCCGCTGTACTCGCCGACCCAGCCTGACCATTTCCGGCGCGCGGTGGTCTCGCTCGGCCACCAGCCCTGCTGCACCACGCGGCCACCGGCGGTCAGGGTGATGTCCTGTCCCAGATAACTGTTGGCATGGTGGGGCTCTGACCTGCTGTGCTTACGGTTGAGTGGAACGAACGCGCTCTCTCCGTCCCGCTCAACGGTAGGCAGCCGCCTCTATGGCGTGCGCGAAAGTCCGCTGATCGGCTCGGAGGTCTCATGTCCCTGCAGATGGAACTGGTCGCGATAACACTCGATTGCCCTGATCCGCTGGCTCTGGCGGCGTTCTATCAGCAGGCCACCGGCTTTGAACCACACCCGAAGTCGGACGCTGAGTTCGCCGGTCTCAACCGTGAGGACGGACTCTTCATCGGTTTCCAGCGGGTCGAGGACTACCGGGCTCCGAGTTGGCCTGGCCAGATCGTTCCCCAGCAGCTTCACATCTGCTTCAAGGTCGCGGAGAGCCTGGACGAGGCCGAGGCCCGGCTGCTGGAGTTGGGTGCGGGCAAGCCGGATCACCAGCCGCATGGGGACAAGGCGCGGGTCCTCACCGACCCTGCTGGGCATCCCTTCTGCATCGTCACGCGCTGATTGGCGTTCTCGCGGCGATGAGTGTGGCTATGCCGCGGGGTTGCCGAGCCGATACTCGATCTCCGCAACCGTTGACCTGACGGTTTTCGTGAGCCAGATGCGGCTGGTGTCGCGAATCGGGCTCTGGGTGGGGAAGCGCTGGTGGAACTGGGCGATGCTGCTGAGGGAGACATGCCGGCCCGACGCTGAGCTCGGCTTCATCGACTGCTAGTGCCGCATCAGGCAACGTTCGCCCCGTCTCGCAGGGTGGGGCGGCGGCAGGCGCCCCTTGAATGCATCCCGCGTAGTCTCGCGGGGTGCAT
>NZ_JBEXZD010000136.1:0-20605 GCF_040628575.1 Streptomyces sp. NPDC006393 | reverse complement strand
CCACCCCACTCCTCCGGGCCGTATGTCCGTGTGCGGCGGGCCGACCCCACCCCCACACCCCCGACCCACCCACACACAGCAGGCGCCCCCACCCATGCCGTAAGCGCCTCACCCTGCACCCTTACATCTCGTAGAACAGCTCCTCCACAACCCCCCGAGCCCGCCGCGCCGTCCGCCGGTACGCGTCGAGCATGTCGCCCACATGCCCCGGCCCGTACCCGAGGTACCGCCCCACCGCCGCCAGCTCCCGCGGCTCCGAGGGAAACGTGTCCCCCGCCCGCCCCCGCACCAGCATCACCGCGTTCCGCACCCGCGTAGCCAGCACCCACGCCTCGTCCAGCGTCGCGGCGTCCTCCTCCGACACCAGCCCGGCCCCCCGCGCCGCCGCCAGCGCCTCCCGCGTCCGGGTCGTCCGCAGCCCCGCCACCTCGTCCCCGTGCCGCATCTGGAGCAGCTGCACCGTCCACTCCACGTCCGACAGCCCACCCGGCCCCAGCTTGGTGTGCAGCTTCGGATCGGCCCCGCGCGGCAGCCGCTCCGCCTCCATCCGCGCCTTCAGCCGCCGGATCTCCCGGACCGCGTCCTCCCCGAGCCCGCCCCGCGGATACCGCAGCGGATCGATCAACTCCATGAACCGCCGCCCGAGATCCTCGTCCCCCGCCACCGGCTCCGCCCGCAGCAGCGCCTGCGACTCCCACACCAGCGACCACCGCCGGTAGTACGCCTCGTACGACGTCAGCGTGCGCACCAGCGGCCCCGACTTCCCCTCGGGCCGCAGATCCGCGTCGACCAGCAGCGGCGGGTCGGCGCTCGGGATCTGCAGCAGCCGCCGCATCTCGGCCACCACCCGGTTCGCCGCCTGCGCGGCCTCCCGCTCGTCCACCCCCTCGCGGGGTTCGTGCACGAACAGCACGTCCGCGTCCGACCCGTAGCCCAGCTCGTGCCCCCCGAACCGCCCCATGCCGATGACGGTGAACCGGGTGGGCAGCGTGTCCCCCCACCCTCCGCGCACCACCGCGCGCAAGGTCCCCGCCAGCGTCGCCGCGGTCAGGTCGGACACGGCGCCGCCGACGAGGTCCACGAGCGCGCCCTGGTCGGCCTCGACGGGCTGGGCCTCGGTGCCGTAGGAACCGACGATGTCGGCGGCGGACGTACGGAACAGCTCCCGCCGCCGCACCCCGCGCGCCGCCGTGACCCCCTGCTCGGCGCTCTCGGCGCGGCCGACGGCCGCCAGGACCTCCTGCTCCAGCTGGGCCCGTCCGCGTGGTTCCAGCCCGCCGCCGTCACCGCCCCCGTCGCCGAGCAGCGCCACCGCCTCCGGCGCCCGCATCAGCAGGTCGGGGGCGAGCCGCCCGGCCGACAGCACGCGGGCGAGGTTCTCCGCCGCGGCCCCTTCGTCCCGCAGCAACCGCAGGTACCAGGGCGTCTTGCCGAGCGCGTCGGAGACCTTGCGGAAGTTCAGCAGCCCGGCGTCCGGATCGGCGGAGTCCGCGAACCAGCCCAGCAGCACGGGCAGCAGGGTGCGCTGGATGGCCGCCTTCCGCGTGACGCCCGACGCCAGCGCCTCCAGGTGCCGCAGCGCCGCCGCGGGGTCGGCGTAGCCGAGCGCGACCAGCCGCTCCCGGGCCGCCTCGGGGCTCAACCGCGCCTCGCCGGGCGCGAGTTGGGCGACGGCGTCGAGCAGCGGCCGGTAGAAGAGCTTTTCGTGCAGCCGCCGTACGACGCCGTTGTGCCGCTTCCACTCGCGGGTGAGTTCGGCGACGGGGTCGGCGCGCAGCCCCATGGACCGGCCCAGGCGGCGCAGGTCGGCCTCGTCCTCGGGCAGAAGGTGGGTGCGGCGCAGCCGGAAGAGCTGGATGCGGTGTTCCAGCAGGCGCAGGAAGCGGTAGGACTCGCCGAGCTGCACGGCGTCCTCGCGGCCGACGTAGCCGCCCGCGGCGAGGGCGAGCAGCGCGTCCAGCGTGGTCCCGCTCCGCAGCGAGGCGTCCGTCCGCCCGTGCACCAGTTGCAGCAGCTGAACGGCGAACTCCACGTCCCGCAGGCCGCCCGGACCGAGTTTGAGCTCGCGTTCGACCTCGGAGACGGGAATGTTCTCCACGACCCGGCGGCGCATCTTCTGCACGTCGGCGACGAAGTTCTCCCGCTCGGCGGCCTGCCAGACCAGCGGGTCGAGGGCGGCGACGTACCGCGCGCCGAGTTCGGCGTCCCCGGCGACCGGCCGGGCCTTGAGCAGCGCCTGGAACTCCCAGGTCTTGGCCCAACGCTGGTAGTAGGCGACATGGCTGCTCAGCGTGCGCACCAGCGGACCGTTCCTGCCCTCGGGCCGCAGGTTGGCGTCGACGGGCCAGATGGAGCCCTCCACCGTGGTCTCGGAGCAGATCCGCATCATGTGCGAGGCGAGCCGGGTGGCGGCGCGCAGGGCCGCCTGCTCGTCCCCGCCCTCGACGGCCTCGACGGCCTCGCCTGCCTCTCCGACGAAGATGACGTCGACGTCGGAGACGTAGTTCAGCTCGTGCCCGCCGCACTTGCCCATCGCGATCACCGCGAGCCGGCACAGCGCGGCGTCCTCGGGCGCGGCGGCGCAGGCGATGCGGAGCGCGGCGCGCAGGGTGGCGGTGGCGAGGTCGGCGAGCTCGGCGGCGGTCTCGGCGACGCCGGTGGTGCCGCACACGTCGCGGGCGGCGATGGACAGCAGGCAGCGGCGGTAGGCGACGCGCAGCGAGACGGGGTCCTCGGCCTCGGCCAGGCCCCGCTCGAACTCCTCCAGGCCGGGGTGCAGGTCCCGCGGCTCGTAGGTGACGAGAGCCTGCCAGTCGCCGGCGTGCCGGGCGAGGTGGTCGCCGAGCGCGGCGGACGCGCCGAGCACGCCGAGCAGCCGGTCGCGCAGCGGTTTGGCCGCTATCAGCGTGTCGAGCAGTTCCCGCCGGGCGGTCGGGGAGGGCTGGGCCTCAAGCAGCCGTACCAGCCCGCGCAGCGCCAGGTCCGGGTCGGCGGTCGCGCCCAGCGCCTCCAGCAGGACCGGGTCGTTCCTTATCGGCGCCAGCTCGGGGCCGTCCAGCAGCCGCTCGGCGGCGGAGGCCTCGGTGAAGCCGTGCCGCAGCAGCCGCGTGAAGGTACTGCTCCTGCGCCCCGGCGCCGTCATCCCGGCCTCCCATTGGATCAGGTCCTCGGACCAAGGTCGTCCTGGCCAGAGCCTAACGGCAGCGCCGGGAGACGCCCACACCTCACAGAGCGTCGAGGCGAACGCGCCCCGCAGCCGACCGTAGTAACATGTACTACATGGAGGCCACAGCCCGCGAATTCAATCAGAGGTCTTCCCAGATCCTCGCCGCGGCGGCGCGCGGGGAGACGGTCACGGTCACGAAGAACGGCGTCGCCGTCGCGCGCGTCGTGCCGATCACCGGCGACGACATCCCCCCGTACCCCACCGACCCCATGGGGGACCTCGACCTTCCCGAGCTGGGACTGCCCGATCTCGACGACGAGGAGATCGAGGACACGCTCAGGGGGATGGGGTCGTGAGCGTCATCGCCATCGCCGACGCCAACGCGCTGTACCGGCTGCTGGATCCGAGGCTGACCGGCCACGAGGCGCACCGGAAAGCCCTGGCCTCGATCAGCCACCTCGTCATCTCCCCCATGGTTCTGGCTGAACTGGACTACCTCGTCGCCACGAGGGCCGGAGCCGAGAAGGCCGTCCTGGCGGCGCGGTTCGTGGAGCGCAACGTGTCCACCCGCCGCTTCGAAGTGCCGGCTGTCAGCGCTCACCTGAGTGCCGCGATCGCCGTAGCGGAGGGATGCAGGGACGCGGACGGAGGCAAGGGCATCGGACTGACCGATGCGATGAACGTCGCCCTCGCCGCGGCCTACCGCACCGAGGTGATGTTCACCTCGGACCGGCACTTCCGTATGATCCGCCCGCTGACCGGGCACACGGCGTTCCGGCTGCTGCCCGAAGACCTGGAGTGATCCGGCACCACGACCCCGCGTCGCGCACCGAAGCCAGGGCCCGGAGTCCGCGCGCGCCGCGCCCACGGACCTGCGAGGCACCCTTACAGCACCGGCAGATGCTTCCGCAGCTCGTACGCCGTGACCTCCGAGCGGTACTCCTCCCACTCCTGCTTCTTGTTGCGCAGGAAGAAGTCGAAGACGTGTTCGCCGAGGGTCTCGGCGACCAGGTCGCTGTTCTCCATGAGGGACAGGGCCTCGCCGAGGTTCTGCGGGAGGGGTTCGATGCCCATCGCGCGGCGCTCGGCGTTGGACAGGGCCCAGACGTCGTCCTCGGCGCCGGGCGGGAGCTCGTAGCCCTCCTCGATGCCCTTCAGGCCCGAGGCGAGCAGGACGGCGTAGGCCAGGTAGGGGTTGGCGCCGGAGTCGAGCGAGCGGACCTCGACCCGGGCCGAGCCGGTCTTGCCGGGCTTGTACATCGGGACGCGGACCAGGGCCGAGCGGTTGTTGTGGCCCCAGCAGATGTAGCTGGGGGCCTCGCCGCCGGCGCCCGCGGTGCGCTCGGAGCCGCCCCAGATGCGCTTGTAGGAGTTGACCCACTGGTTGGTGACCGCGGAGATCTCGGCGGCGTGGCGGAGGAGGCCCGCGATGAAGGAGCGACCGACCTTGGAGAGCTGGTACTCGGCGCCCGACTCGTAGAACGCGTTGCGGTCGCCCTCGAAGAGGGACAGGTGCGAGTGCATGCCGGAGCCGGGGAACTCCGAGAACGGCTTCGGCATGAAGGTCGCCTGGAGGCCCTGCTCCAGCGCCACCTGCTTCATGACCAGGCGGAACGTCATGATGTTGTCCGCCGTGGACAGGGCGTCGGCGTAGCGCAGGTCGATCTCCTGCTGGCCGGGCGCGCCCTCGTGGTGGGAGAACTCCACCGAGATGCCCATCGACTCCAGCATGGTGATCGCCTGGCGGCGGAAGTCCATGCCGATGGCCTGCGGGGTGTGGTCGAAGTAGCCGGAGTTGTCGGCGGGGGTCGGACGGGAGCCGTCCAGCGGGCGGTCCTTCAGCAGGAAGAACTCGATCTCCGGGTGGGTGTAGAAGGTGAAGCCCAGATCGGAGGTGCGGGCCAGGGCGCGCTTGAGGACGTAGCGGGGGTCCGCGAAGGACGGGGAGCCGTCCGGCATCAGGATGTCGCAGAACATGCGGGCGGTGCCGGGGGCCTCGGCGCGCCAGGGCAGGATCTGGAACGTGGACGGGTCGGGCTTGGCGATCATGTCGGACTCGTAGACCCGGGCGAAGCCCTCGATGGCGGAGCCGTCGAAGCCGATGCCCTCGTCGAAGGCCTGTTCCAGCTCGGCGGGCGCCACGGCCACGGACTTCAGGAAGCCCAGCACGTCCGTGAACCACAGGCGTACGAACCGGATGTCGCGCTCCTCCAACGTACGGAGCACGAACTCCTGCTGCTTGTCCATCTTCCGCTTCCCCATCCTTGCTGGTCAGGCCGCCTGTGTCCGTACGTCGGCACGGGAGGCGGTCGGGCACCCAGGGCATCACACCACATCACCGTTTCACACGCGTTTCGCGGCTTGATCGCCCGGCTGTCGCCGGTCCGAACGCCTCGCGTACGGCGGGTGCGCGGCGGGCGTGCTGCCCTGCGCCCATCTTGCCCCCTGAGCAGCACTTCCGTAACGGCCGAGGCCCTGCCCGGGTGAGCGAGATGTGGAGGAAACGTGAGCGAAACCACGCCCGTTTAATTTGCATCTCAAATGCAAGTTTCCTTAGCGTTTCGATCAGACGAGCGATCGAGCCTTCGAGGAGTTCCACGATGCTGTCCGAACAGTCCGCAGCCACCGTCCGCGCCACCCTCCCCGCCGTCGGCGCGGCCATCGGCGAGATCACCGAGCGCTTCTACGGCAAGCTGTTCGACGCCCACCCCGAACTCCTGCGCGACCTGTTCAACCGCGGCAACCAGGCCTCGGGCGCCCAGAAGCAGGCCCTGGCCGGCTCCATCGCCGCCTTCGCCACGTACCTGGTGAACAACCCCGACCAGCGTCCCGACGTGATGCTGCACCGCATCGCCCACAAGCACGCCTCGCTGGGCATCGTCCCGGAGCAGTACCCGATCGTCCACGAGCACCTGTTCGCCGCCATCGCCGAGGTGCTCGGCGACGCGGTCACCGAGGAGGTCGCCGCCGCCTGGACCGAGGTCTACTGGCTGATGGCCAACGCCCTGATCGCGATCGAGAAGCGGCTGTACGCGCAGAGCGAGCAGACCGGCTGGCGCGAGTGGAAGGTCGTCGAGCGGGTCGAGGAGACCGACGACGTGGCCACCTTCAAGCTGCGCCCGGTCGACGACGGCCCGGTCCCCGGCTACCGCGCCGGCCAGTACGTCTCGGTCGGCGTCACGCTCGCCGACGGCGCCCGGCAGATACGCCAGTACAGCCTGACCGCGGCCCCCGGCTCGCCGGAGCGGCAGTTCGCGGTCAAGCGGGTCACCGGCGCCGCGCCCGCCCCCGACGGCGAGGTCTCCAACCACCTGCACGCCCACGTGCGCGAGGGCGACGTCCTCCAGCTGTCCGCCCCGTACGGCGACCTCGTCCTGGAGGACACCGGCGCGCCGCTGCTGCTCGCCTCCGCGGGCATCGGCGTCACCCCGATGATCGCCATGCTGGAGCAGCTCGCCCTGGCCGGCCACGGCGCCCCGGTGAC
This sequence comes from Streptomyces sp. NPDC006393, assembly GCF_040628575.1. Classification (NCBI taxonomy): domain Bacteria; kingdom Bacillati; phylum Actinomycetota; class Actinomycetes; order Kitasatosporales; family Streptomycetaceae; genus Streptomyces; species Streptomyces sp. NPDC006393. Next base: position 13,955 of record NZ_JBEXZD010000136.1, on the reverse strand, counting down.
CGCGGTGCACGCCGACCGCTCCCCCGCCTCGCACGCGCTGCGCACCGACCACGCGGCGTACGCGGCCAAGCTGCCCCGGGCGGAGACGGTCTTCTTCTACGAGCAGGACGCCGAGGGTTACGGGCGGCCCGGCCTGGTGGACCTCGCCGGCGTCGAGGTGGCGCCCGGCACGCAGGCCTACCTGTGCGGTCCGCTGCCCTTCATGCGGGCGGTGCGCGAGCAGCTCATCGCCAAGGGCGTGGCCCCGGCCGACATCCACTACGAGGTCTTCGGCCCCGACCTGTGGCTGGTCCAGGCCGCGGCCTGAGCGAAGCGAAACCGGAAGGGCCGGCCGGGGCGGTGCACACCGCCCCGGCCGGCCCTTGCGCGTTCCGGACACGTTCCGTGCACGCCGTGCACGATCCGTCGCGCCTTCCCTTGCGCGTTCCCCGTTCCCGGCCCGGGTCCGCAGCGCTCAGGCGGGACGCCGTGTGCTCGGCAGTCCCAGCAGCAGCGGGCCGGTCGGGGCCGCGACCATGTCGTCGACCGTGAGCGGGTCGAGCGCGGCGTAGAACGCCTCCTGGGCCCGGCGCAGGGCGCCGCGCAGGCGGCAGTCGGAGTTCAGCGGGCAGGGCGCGGCGCCCTCGCAGTCGGCGACGTCGCCCTCGCCCTCCAGGTCCCGCACGATCGCGCCGACCGAGGCGACGCGGCCGGCCTCGGTGAGGCTGAGCCCGCCGCCCCGGCCGCGGCGGGTCTCGAGCAGCCCGCGGTGCTGGAGTTCGGCGACGACCTTCGCGGCATGCGTGTACGGCACGTTCATGTCCGCAGCGACCTCCCGGGTCGTGGGGGTCGACTCGCCTGCCACGGCGAGTCGCATCAGAACGCGCAGCGCCATGTCGGTGGAGCGCAGCAGCCGCATACGGCCAGCGTAGGGTAATCGGAATCTGCGCTTCAACTATTCGCGGTCTCCCGCCGTCCCACCGGCCCCACTACCATCGGCACGTTCTCCCCACCCGACCGTCCCCTGACCGAAGGACGCACACCCATGGGTTCCGCCAGCACCGGCAAGACCAGCGCCGACGGGCGCAAGGCACATGTGCAGGAGTTGCGCCGCGCCGAGCGGGCCCGGGAGCTCCGGAGGCGGATCCTGGTGATCACGGCGAGCGTGGTGGCCGTCGCGGGCCTCGTCGTCGGCGGCGTGGTCTTCGTCCAGTCGCGCTCCGACGACAAGTCGGCCGACGCGGCCACCGAGGCCAAGGCGGCCCAGGACGGCAAGGCGGGCGGCAAGGTGGGCAAGGACGGTGCGGGCCACTTCGTGACGGGCACGGACGGGGTGCGGACCTGGACGGGCGAGCTGTCCCGCAACCACGTCACCACGCCGGTCGCGTACCCGATGCACCCGCCCGTGGGCGGCGACCACAACCCGGTCTGGCTGAACTGCAACGGCGACGTCTACACCGAGCCGGTCAAGGACGAGAACGCCGTGCACGCGCTGGAGCACGGCGCGGTCTGGGTGACGTACACCGGCAAGGCGGCCGAGTCGGACGTGGCGGCGCTCGCGGCCAAGGTGAAGAAGACGCCGTACACGCTGATGAGTCCGTACGAGAACCAGCAGGCTCCGCTGATGCTCTCGGCGTGGGGCCACCAGCTCACCGTGAAGAGCGCCTCGGACCCGGCCGTGGACAAGTTCTTCGCGACCTATGTGCAGGGCTCGCAGACGCCCGAGCCGGGTGCCTCGTGCACCGGCGGAGTGATGAAGTGAGCAGGTACGTCGGCTGGATCGCGGGCGCCGCCGCGACCGCGCTGGTCGCGGCGGGGGCGATCACCTACGCGGTCGCCGAGGACGGTGCCGGCTCCGGTACGAACCGGACGGCCACGCCCTCCGCCGACTCCGCGGACGCCGGTTTCGCCCGGGACATGGCGGTCCACCACCAGCAGGCCGTCGAGATGTCGTTCATCGTGCGCGACCGCACGACCGACCCCGACGTGCGCCGTCTCGCCTACGACATCGCCCAGACGCAGGCCAACCAGCGGGGCATGCTCCTGGGCTGGCTCGACCTGTGGGGGCTGCCGAAGGTGTCGGCGGATCCGCCGATGACCTGGATGGGCATGGGGGACATGGCCGCCGGCAAGGACGGCGCGCTGATGCCGGGCATGGCCACCAACACGCAGCTGAAGAAGCTGGGCGAACTGAGCGGCAGGCGGGCCGAGGTCTTCTACCTCCAGTTGATGACGGCCCATCACAAGGGCGGCATCCACATGGCCGAGGGGTGTGTCGCCCGGTGCACGGTGGGCGTGGAGAAGAGGCTGGCGCAGGGCATGGTGGACGCGCAGCGGTCCGAGATCCGGCTCATGGCCGACATGCTCGAGAAGCGCGGCGCGGCGCCCGGTTCCTGACGGCACCGCGCCCGTTTCCTGACACACGCGCACCACGGCTCCCGTATCCACCGGAACGTGACACCCGCCCACCGGAATCCGGGGAGCAAAACGCGCAATTCGGCCGTAACTCCCCGCACCTGACGGTTCCTTGGGTTTCTCTTGGCTTGCCCATTCCCCTGGCATGCACGGTTCATCGGGAAGAGTGGCCCTCGATCGTGTGATCCATTCACGGGCGTGGGCCGAACCGCCGCGGCCCCCGCGCGGATCACGCGAGAACCAAGCACTCAGTGCGTGACATGCGATCCGCATCGCAGGGGGTTCTATGAGATCCAACCGCGCCACCGTGCGCGCCGGGGTGAGTATGGCGGCGACGCTGCCGATGCTCGCCGGTGCGCTGGCGCTCGGCATACCCGCGGCGCACGCCGCGGATCACTCGGGCCGAGGCGCCCTCGCGGGCACCAAGCCCGCGTGGGCCACGGCCAAGGCGGACAAGGGCGCCACCTCGAACGGCGCCCAGGTGAACGCCCGGGTGTACCTGGCCGGCCGGGACGCCGCCGGCCTCGCCGCGTACGCCAAGGCGGTCGCCGACCCGTCCTCGCCCATGTACGGCAAGTACCTGAGCGCCAAGCAGACGCAGGCGCGCTTCGGCGCGACCAAGGCCCAGGTGGCCGCCGTGAAGTCGTGGCTGAAGTCGGCGGGCCTGACGGTCACTTCCGTCACCCCGCACTACGTCGCGGTCTCCGGTGACGTCGCCGCCGCCGAGAAGGCGTTCGGCACCCAGCTGCACAACTTCGCCAAGGGCTCCAAGACCTACCGTGCGCCGGCCCAGGCGGCCTCGGTGCCCGAGGGCCTGAAGGGCGCCGTCCTGACCGTCACCGGCCTGGACAACGCCCCGCACAAGGCGAACCACAAGGACCAGCTGCCGCCGCCGGACGCGGTGTTCAAGAACGCCGGGCCGTTCTCCTCGTACTACGGCTCGAACACGGCGAGCACCCTGCCGTCCGCCTACGGCCAGAAGATCCCGTACGCCGTCCAGGGCTACACGGGCAAGCAGCTGCGGGCCGCCTACGGCGCCGGCACCTACACCGGCAAGGGCGTCCGGATCGCGATCACCGACGCGTACGCCTCGCCGACCATCGCCTTCGACGCGGCGAACTACGCGAAGAAGCACGGTGACGCGGCCTGGAAGACGGGCCAGCTGCACCAGGTCCTGCCGAAGAACTACACCAAGACCGAGGAGTGCGGGGCCGCGGGCTGGTACGGCGAGGAGACCCTCGACGTCGAGGCCGTGCACGCGGTCGCGCCCAACGCCGACGTCACCTACGTGGGCGCCTCGTCCTGCTACGACGACGACCTGCTGGACTCGCTCAGCAAGATCGTCGACAACCACCTGGCCGACATCGTCTCCAACTCGTGGGGCGACATCGAGGCCAACCAGACGCCGGACCTGGCCGCAGCCTACGACCAGGTGTTCCAGTTCGGCGCGGTGGAGGGCATCGGCTTCTACTTCTCCTCCGGTGACAACGGCGACGAGGTCGCCAACACCGGCACGAAGCAGGTCGACACCCCGGCCAACTCGGCGTGGGTGACCGCGGTCGGCGGCACCTCGCTGGCCGTCGGCAAGAACAACACGTACCTGTGGGAGACCGGCTGGGGCACCGACAAGGCCACCCTGTCGGCGGACGGCAAGAGCTGGACGGACTTCCCGGGCGCCTACACCTCCGGTGCGGGCGGCGGCACCAGCAAGACCGTGCCGCAGCCGTACTACCAGAAGGGCGTCGTCCCGAAGGCGCTGGCCACGGCCAACAACGCCGAGGGCAACCGCGTCGTCCCGGACATCGCGGCGATCGCCGACCCGAACACCGGTTTCCTGGTCGGCCAGACGCAGACCTTCCCCGACGGGTCGCAGCAGTACAGCGAGTACCGCATCGGCGGCACCTCGCTGGCCGCGCCGGTCATCGCGGCCGTGCAGGCCCTCGCCCAGGAGGCCCGCGGCGGCAAGGCGATCGGCTTCGCCAACCCGACGATCTACTCGAAGTACGGCTCGAAGCTGTACCACGACGTGGTGGACCAGCCGACCGGCAAGGAACTGGCCGTCGCGCGCGTCGACTACGTCAACGGGTTCGACGCCACCGGTGGTCTGAGCGTCTCCGTCCGCAGCCTCGGCAAGGACAGCTCGCTCAAGGCCGTCAAGGGCTACGACGACGTCACCGGCGTGGGCTCCCCCGCGAACGGCTACGTCAACTCCTACCGTCGCCACTGACACCCGGCCACAAGCGCGCCCGCTCCTCCTCGGCGAGGGGCGGGCGCGCCCGCGTGTGCGGGGACGCCACCCACCGCGCCCGGCGGTCGCGGCCACACCCCCCTCCCCCCTGACCCGGACGACCGGGATTCCGCTTCCGCGACCGGGACCGCCCGGCACCACGGCACACGGTCCGGACCGCCCGCACCACGCCCGTCACCCCGCCGTCAGCACCCGCGCGCCCCCTCCTCCTCCGCGAGGGGCGGGCGCGTCCGTGTGCGCAGGACGGCTTCGGCAACGTCTTGCGGGTGGTCGAGCATGAGGAGGTGGCCGGAGGGGGAGCTGACGCGCAGGGTGCCGTTCAGGAGGGCGGCGAGGGCGCGCTGTCTCGCCAGCCAGCGCGCCCGCCGGTGTGCCGGGCGGCGCGGGTCGTCCGCGGCGAGCACGGTGACGGGCAGGCCGGGCGGCAGGGAGCGGCGCAGGCGCAGCGCGGCGAGGGCGACGGCCTGGTCGGTGTAGGTGGCGTTCTCGGCGAGCGCCGCGTGCAGCCAGTGGCCGGTGGAGTAGGCGCGCCGGACAGCGTCGTACGGCGCGGGGTCCTGCCCGCCCACGCGGCCCGCCCGCACGGCCGCCCGGCGCAGCGGCGGGCCGGCCACGCGGGGCAGTCCGGCCGCGCTCACGAGCGTGGCGTACGCGCGCGTGACGGTGTCGCGGACCGCACGCGCCCGGCGCGGGCGCGGGTCCTCCTCCACGCTGGAGTCGACCAGCACCAGCCCGGCGGCCCGCCCGGGGAACAGCCGGGCGAAGGCCTCCGCGTGGAAGCCGGCGAGCGAGTGCCCCACCAGCGTCACGGGCCCGTCGAGGCGCAGCGCGTCGAGGACGGCCGCGATGCGGCGCGCCTCCCCGGTGAGCGTCGGCCAGCGGCGCGTGTGCCCGCTCAGGCCGAGTCCGGGCCGGTCGAAGCGGACGACGGTGCGGTCCGCGGCCAGCAACGGCACCACGGGATCCCAGTCGAACCAGCACATCCCGAGCCCGGGGCTGAGGACGCACGGCGGCCCGCCGCCGTCGACGACCACATGGTGGACGACACCGTCGATCCCGATGAAGGTCATGACCGCCTCCGCCCGGATTCCGGTCTCCTGGGTTCCCTAGGGGCATCATGCCCCCGCGCGGGCGTGCGACGGTCCGCATCGCATGAGGGGCCCGCGTCGCGTGGGGCGGCCCACACTCCGCGCCACCCCATCGCGTCGCTCTGACGATTACACTGGGCGCCGTGCCTCAACTTCGCCTCGCCCTGAACCAGATCGACTCGCGCGTCGGTGACCTCACCGGAAACAGCGAGGCGATCGTCCGCTGGACCCGGCACTCCGCCGAGCGGGGAGCGCATCTCGTGGCGTTCCCCGAGATGGCGCTGACCGGGTATCCCGTCGAGGACCTGGCCCTCAGGTCGTCCTTCGTGGAGGCGTCCCGCGCCGCGCTGCGCGCACTGGCCGCCCGGCTCGCCGAGGAGGGCCTCGGTGAGCTTCCGGTGCTCGTCGGCTACCTGGACCGCTGCGAGACCTCCCAGCCGAAGTACGGCATGCCGGCCGGCGCGCCGCAGAACGCGGCGGCGGTTCTGCACCGCGGCGAGGTGGTGCTGAACTTCGCCAAGCACCACCTGCCGAACTACGGCGTCTTCGACGAGTTCCGCTACTTCGTGCCCGGCGACACCATGCCGGTGCTGCGCCTGCACGGTGTCGACGTCGCGCTCGCGATCTGCGAGGACCTGTGGCAGGAGGGCGGCCGCGTCCCCGCCGCGCGCACCGCCCGCGCGGGGCTGCTGCTGTCCGTCAACGCCTCCCCCTACGAGCGCGAGAAGGACGACACGCGCCTCGAACTGGTCCGCAAGCGTGCCCAGGAGGCCGGCTGCACCACCGCCTACCTCGCCATGACCGGCGGTCAGGACGAGCTGGTGTTCGACGGCGACTCGATCGTCGTCGGCGCGGACGGAGAGGTGATCGCGCGGGCGCCGCAGTTCACCGAGAACTGCGTCGTCCTCGACCTGGACCTGCCGGCCGCGGCGCCGGACGCGCCCGAGGGCGTGGTGGACGACGGGCTGCGCGTCGAGCGGGTCGTACTGTCCGAGGAGCCACTGGCGCCGTACGGGCCGGAGCACACCGGCGGTTACGCCGACCGGCTCGACGACGACGAGGAGGTCTACACGGCACTGGTCGTGGGCCTGCGGGCGTACGTGCGCAAGAACGGCTTCCGGTCCGTGCTGATCGGCCTGTCCGGCGGCATCGACTCCGCCCTCGTCGCCGCGATCGCCTGCGACGCGGTGGGCGCGGAGAACGTGTACGGCATCTCGATGCCCTCGAAGTACTCCTCGGAGCACTCCAAGGACGACGCGGCGGAGCTGGCGCGGCGCACCGGGCTGAACTTCCGCACCGTTCCGATCGCGCCGATGTTCGGGGCGTACATGGACTCCCTGGGCCTGACCGGCCTGGCGGAGGAGAACCTCCAGTCCCGGCTGCGCGGCACGCTGCTGATGGCGGTCTCCAACCAGGAGGGCCACATCGTCCTCGCCCCCGGCAACAAGTCGGAGCTGGCGGTGGGCTACTCCACGCTGTACGGCGACTCGGTGGGCGCGTACGGCCCGATCAAGGATCTGTACAAGACGTCGGTCTTCCGGCTGGCGCGGTGGCGCAACCGGGCGGCGGCCGAGCGGGGCGAGACGCCGCCGATCCCGGAGAACTCCATCACCAAGCCGCCGAGCGCGGAGCTGCGCCCCGGCCAGGTGGACACGGACTCGCTGCCGGACTACCCGGTGCTGGACGCGATCCTCGATCTCTACGTAGACCATGACAAGGGCGCCGACGAGATCATCGCGGCCGGCTACGACGGCGAGCTGGTCGTGAGGACGCTGCGCATGGTCGACACGGCCGAGTACAAGCGCCGCCAGTACCCGCCGGGCACCAAGATCTCCGCCAAGGGCTTCGGCAAGGACCGGCGCCTGCCGATCACGAACGGCTGGCGCGAGAAGGCGTAGCGGCAAGCGGGGAGGAGCCCCGGCCGACGGGGGAAGATCGGCCAGGGCTCCTCTTGGTGTTACCGCGGTGGTCCGGTGGACGCCGTGGTCTAGTGGTCTACTGGTCGAGTGGTCTAGTGGACGGAGTGCTCGTCCAGCGGGAACGTTCCGCCGACGACGTCCTCGGCGAAGGCCTTGGCCGCGTTGCCCATGACCTCGCGCAGGTCGGCGTACTTCTTGACGAACTTCGGCACGCGTCCGCCGGTCAGCCCGAGCATGTCGGTCCACACCAGGACCTGCGCGTCGGTCTCGGGGCCGGCGCCGATGCCGACCGTCGGGATGTGCAGCACCCGCGTCACCTCGGCCGCCAGCTCCGCCGGGACCAGTTCCAGCACGACCGCGAACGCGCCCGCGTCCTGCACGGACTTGGCGTCGCGCAGCAGCTGCTGGGCGGCCTCCTCGCCGCGGCCCTGGACCCGGTAGCCCATGGCGTTGACGGACTGGGGGGTCAGGCCGATGTGGGCCATGACCGGGATGCCGGACTCGACCAGCAGCCGGATCTGCTCGTGCGAGCGCTCGCCGCCCTCCAGCTTGACGGCGCCGACACCGGCCTCCTTCACCAGCCGGGTGGCCGAGCGCAGCGCCTGCACCGGGCCCTCCTGGTAGGAACCGAAGGGGAGGTCGCCGACGATCAGGGCCCGCTTGGTGCCGCGGACGACCGCGGCGGAGAGCATGGTCATCTCGTCGAGGGTGACGGGCACGGTCGTGTCGTACCCGAGGTGGCAGTTGCCCGCCGAGTCGCCGACCAGCATCACCGGGATGCCGGCTTCGTCGAAGACGGAGGCGGTCATCGCGTCGTAGGCGGTGAGCATGGGCCACTTCTCGCCGCGTTCCTTGGCGAGGGCGATGTCGCGGACGGTGATGCGGCGGGTGCCCTTCCCCCCGTACAGCGCCTTGCTGCCGTCGGAGGGGCTGTTCTGAACAGTCTGGGCAGCCGAAAGCTGCGTCATGGCAACGGCTCCTTCAGTCATCTCGAGGCGCCCTGACGGCGTCCCCGGACTCTCCCCCATGGTGGCACCTCGTGCCGTGCCCGGCCAGAGGGCCCGCGTGTGCGCAAGATCTCGGAACGTGTCGTTCAGGTCTCCCGCAAGGGCACCGGTCGTAAGATCTGAGTAAAGGATTTCCGATACGAGACGGTCTCGTATCGGAAGTGCCCTAGGCTCGACGCCATGACTACTCCTGCCGTTCCCGCCCCCCGGATACCGGAAGCGGTGCACCGCCGCCGCTGGGCGATCCTCGGCGTTCTGATGCTGAGCCTGCTGATCGTGGTGCTCGACAACTCGATCCTCAACGTCGCCATCAAGACGATCGCGACCCCGGCCCCGACGGGCCTCGGCGCCACCCAGAGCGAGATCGAGTGGGCCATCAACGCCTACACCCTGGTCTTCGCGGGCCTGCTGTTCACCGCCGGCCTGATCGGCGACCGCCTGGGCCGCAAGAAGGTCCTGCTCGGCGGACTGCTGGTGTTCGGCATCGGATCGGCCCTGGCCGCCGAGTCCGGCTCCCCCGGCCAGCTCATCGCCTTCCGCGCCCTGATGGCCCTGGGTGCCGCCTTCGTGATGCCCGCCACCCTCGCGGTGCTGATGAACGTCTTCGAACGCGAGGAGCAGCCCAAGGCCATCGGCATCTGGGCCGGCGGCGTCGGCCTCGCCATCGCCATCGGCCCGATCACCGGCGGCGCGCTGCTCGACCACTTCTGGTGGGGCTCGGTCTTCCTCATCAACGTGCCGATCGTGATCGTCGCGCTCGCCCTCATGGTGTGGCTGGTGCCCGACTCCCGCGACCCCAGCCCGGGCCGCCTCGACCCCATCGGCGTCGTCCTGTCCGTCGTCGGCCTGGTCCTGCTCGTCTACGGCATCATCAAGGGCGGTGAGCTGGCCGACTTCACCGACGCCAAGGTGCTGTCCACCATCGTCGCCGGTCTCGTCGTCCTCGCCGCGTTCATCGTCTTCGAGAAGCGCAGCGACCACCCGTCCCTGGACGTCACCTACTTCAAGAACAAGGTCTTCTCGGCCGCCATGAGCGCCATCGCGCTGGTGTTCTTCGCGCTGATGGGCGTGACGTTCTTCGGCGTCTTCTACACCCAGAGCGTGCGCGGCTACTCGCCGCTGGAGTCCGGTCTGCTGATGCTGCCGCTGGCCGCCGCGCAGATGATCTTCGCGCCGCGCGCCCGGCTGGTCGTCGACCGCTTCGGCAACAAGGCCACCACCACGGCCGGTCTGATCGTCATCGCCGCGACGCTGGCCGCCTTCGCCGGCTTCGAGGCGGACACGCCGATCTGGCTGCTGGAGGTCGTCTTCTTCCTCATGGGCACCGGCATGGCGCACATCATGACGCCGACCAGCGTGGTGATCATGCAGGCGCTGCCCCGGGAGAAGGCCGGCTCGGCGTCCGCGCTGAGCAACACCTTCCGCCAGGTCGGCGGCGCGCTCGGCATCGCCGTGCTCGGCTCGGTGCTGTCGACGGCGTACCGCGACGGCATCGAGGGCAAGCTCGGACTGCTCCCGCCCGGCCTGCGGGAGACGGCAGGCGAGTCCATCGAGGCCACCCTGGGCGTCGCCGCGAAGCTCGGCCCGCGCGGCCAGGCCCTGGTGGACCCCGCCAACGACGCCTTCCTGCACGCCATGCACGTCACCGCGCTGTGCGGGACCGTGGTCGCGCTGATCGGCGCGGTCGTGGTGGCCGTCTTCCTGCCGGGCAGGCCGACGACGCCGCAGAAGGACAAGGAGGAGCCGGAGCTGGTGGCCGCGGTGGACTGACCGCGCGGCCGACGGGGGCGGCGGACGGTCAACGGGGGCCGAGGGCCGGAGGTGCGCAGGCGCCGCCGGCCACCGGGTAGGACAATCTCCCGGTACGACGAAAGGACGTCTCAAGTGAGCCTTGCCCACAGCCAGGCCGCCTCCGCCCCCGAGGCCCCCGCGCGCGGGCGCCCCCGCAGCGAGGCGGTGGAACGCGCCATCGTCGAGGGCGTGATGAAGCTCCTGGAGGACGGCGTTCCGCTCGCCGAGCTCTCCATCGAGCGCATCGCCCGCACCGCCGGCGTCGGCAAGGCCACCATCTACCGCCGCTGGAGCGGCAAGGAGGAGCTGTTCGTCGACGTGGTGCGCGCCGCCGAGCCCGCCGACCCCGAACTGCCCGGCACCTCCATGCGCGACGACCTCGTGGCCCTCCTGGAGCAGCTGCGCCGGCGCGGCCTGGTGAGCCGCTCGTCGGCGATCCTGCACAACGTCTACGTGCAGATGAAGAGCAGTCCGAAGATCTGGTGCGCCTACCACGCCACCGTGGTCGAGCCGCGCCGCAGACTCCAGCGCGAGATCCTGCGCCGCGGGCAGGCCGACGGCGAACTGCGCGCGGACATCGACGTCGACCTGCTCAACGACATCTTCGTCGGCCCCATGCTGGTGCGCAGCATGATGCGCCCGGACGCCGACCTGCCCGAGGGGCTGTCGGAGCAGATCGTGGACACGGTGCTGGAAGGGCTACGGCCCGTCAGTTCCCGTTCCTAATGTGCGCGTTTCGTCACAGACCCCGCTTCCGGCGCCGTAACCGGAACTCCGGCCGCCGACTTGTTCGTCCTCGTGCCCGTACGGCCGTCACGGGACGGCGGAACGGAGCCGATCATCCCCTAGGGTCGTAACCCAGGGGGGAACGGTGTGCACGGCAGGCAGTGAGGCGACGGTATGGCGCAGCAGGCGTACATGACGGAGACGGACAGCGGTGGCTCGGGGCCCGAGCCCCGGCGAGACCGGCTTCGGCGCCTGGTGAACCGCGTCTTCGGCGGCTGGCGCGGCGATCCGCGGATCTGGCGCCGCGGCATCGTGCTCGCGGCCGTCGCGGTGGCGCTCGCCCTGGTGACGGCGCTGCACTCGCGCATCCCCAACCGCATCGGCAACCTCGGCAGCCTCACCGAGACCTTCCTGCCGTGGTTCGGCCTGCTGATCCCCGTCCTCCTCGTCCTGGCCCTCGTGCGCAGGTCGGCGACGGCGCTGATCGCGGTGGTGCTGCCCGCGATCGTCTGGCTCAACCTGTTCGGCGGCCTGCTCACCGCCAAGACCGGCACCGGCGGCGACCTGACGGTGGCCACGCACAACGTCAACGCCGACAACCCCGACCCGGCCGGCACCGCCCGCGAGGTGGCCTCCGCCGGCGCGGACGTGCTCGCCCTGGAGGAGCTGAAGGCGTCGGCGGTGCCGGTGTACGAGAGCGCCCTGGCCTCGACGTACAGGTACCACGCGGTGCAGGGCACGGTGGGCCTGTGGAGCAAGTACCCGCTCAGCGGGGTGCGGCCGGTGGACATCAGGCTGGGCTGGACGCGGGCCATGCGCGCCACGGTGGCCACGCCCGAGGGGCCGGTCGCGGTGTACGTCGCCCATATGCCCTCGGTGCGGGTGAAGATGAACGCCGGGTTCACCGCCGCCCAGCGCGACCAGAGCGCGGACGCGCTCGGCGAGGCGATCGCCGCCGAGCGGCAGCCGAAGGTGATCCTGCTCGGTGACCTCAACGGCACCATGAACGACCGCTCGCTCAACGCCGTCACCTCCCAGATGCGCTCCACCCAGGGCGCGGCGGGCGACGGCTTCGGCTTCAGCTGGCCGGCGTCGTTCCCGATGGCGCGGATCGACCAGATCATGGTCAGGGGCGTGGAGCCGGTGAGCTCCTGGTCGCTCCCGCGCACGGACAGCGACCACCTCCCGATCGCGGCACGTGTGAAGGTCACCACATCGGCCACCGGCTCGTAACCTGCCGGAATACCGGGCCTGAGAGAATTTGTTCCGCAGCTGAACATAATGAGTCCCACGCTGTACGGAACCCACCCTCGAAAGGCCCTTCATGCCCCTGGCGTTGCTCGCCCTGGCCATCGGCGCGTTCGGAATCGGCACGACCGAGTTCGTGATGATGGGCCTGCTGCCCGACGTGGCGGACGATCTGCACATCTCGATCCCCTCCGCGGGGCACCTGGTCTCGGCCTACGCGCTGGGCGTCGTCATCGGCGCCCCGCTGCTGGCCGCGCTCACCGCTCGGCTGCCCCGCCGGCACGTCCTGATCGGCCTGATGGCCCTGTTCGTCGCCGGCAACGCGCTGTCCGCGCTCGCCCCCGGCTACGACTCCCTCCTCGCCGCCCGCTTCCTGAGCGGTCTGCCGCACGGCGCCTTCTTCGGCGTCGGCGCGGTGGTCGCGACGGGCATGGTGCCGCCGGAGCGCAAGGCACGCTCGGTGTCCCTGATGTTCCTCGGCCTGACCGTCGCCAACGTCGCCGGCGTCCCGGTCGCCACGCTCATGGGCCAGCACCTGGGATGGCGGGCGACCTTCCTGGCGGTCAGCGCCATCGGCGTCGCGGCCATCGCCTCGCTGGCCCTGCTCCTCCCCCGCCACCCCACGCCCTCGGCCGGCCACACCCCGGCCACCGGCCTGCGCGGCGAACTGGCCGCGCTGCGCTCGCTCCCGGTCTGGCTGGCCCTGCTGACGACGGTCGCGGGCTTCGGCGCCCTCTTCGCCGCCTACAGCTACGTCACCCCGATGCTCACGGACTCCGCCGGCTACGCCGAGTCCAGCGTGACCCTCCTCCTGGCCCTGTTCGGCGTGGGCGCCACGGCAGGCAACCTGCTCGGCGGCCGCCTGGCCGACCACTCCCTGCGCCGCACCCTGTTCGGGGGCCTGTCCTCGCTGGCGGCGGTGCTCGTCCTCTTCCCGCTGCTGATGCGGTCCGAGTGGAGCGCGGCCCTGGCGGTGACCCTCCTCGGCACGGCCGCCTTCGTCACCGGCTCCCCGCTGCAGCTGATGGTCATGGAGAAGGCGTCGGCGGCCCCGTCCCTGGCCTCCTCCGCCAACCAGGCGGCCTTCAACCTGGCCAACGCGGGCGGTGCGTGGATCGGCGGCCTGTCCCTGGCGGCGGGCTTCGGAACGACGTCACCGGCGCTGGCGGGGGCCGCGCTGGCGGTGCTCGGCCTGGGGGTGGCGGCGGTCGCGTACGCGGTGGACCACCGGCGGGCCACATCGCAGCCGGGCCGCGTGATCGCAAGCCACGTACCCGAGCCGGCCGAGGCCCTCCACCGCTGAGCAACGTGGGGTTGCCGTTGGGTGGGAGCCTGGCCCGCGCATGCGGGTTGCCGCTGCGCCCACCCGTGCCGCCCTGCGGCACGACTGCCCGCAGCTCCGCGGGCACGGCACTGCCCGCAGCTACCGGGGCGCGGCGCTGCCCGCAGCCACCACGACGGCCGCAGCCGACGCAGCGCGCCACCACGGACCCGCACCCGCCCGACGGCGGGAGCGGGGTGTGGGGGTGGGGCG
>NZ_JBEXZD010000135.1:0-21248 GCF_040628575.1 Streptomyces sp. NPDC006393 | reverse complement strand
GGTGCCCGGCCGACCGTGCGGCGCTGCACCGTCGACAACCCGGCGGGCATCGGCCTGGCCGTACTCGACGGCGGCGGTGGGGTGTTCGAGGAGTGCGAGATCGTCGCGGCCGGGCAGTCGGGTGTGGCGGTCCGCGGTGGCGCCCATCCGCGGCTGGAGCGCTGCCGCGTCCACCACACCGCGGGCGCGGGCATCACCGTCACGGGCGACAACTCCGCCCTGGAGGCGGTGGGTTGCGAGGTGTACGAGGTGCGGGGCAGCGGTGTGCAGATCACCGGGCGGGCCACGGCGCACCTCACCGACTGCGATGTGCACCGCACCACCGCCGACGGGGTCACCCTCGACACGGACGCCGTCCTCACCCTCGCCGACTGCCGCATCCACGACATCCCGGAGAACGCGGTGGACCTGCGCTCGCGTTCGGTGCTGACGCTGACCCGGACCACGGTGCGCCGGTTCGGGCGCAACGGGCTGTCCGTGTGGGACCCGGGCACGCGGGTGGACGCCAACCAGTGCGAGATCTTCGACAGCACCGGCGACTATCCGGCGGTGTGGGTCAGCGACGGCGCGACGGTGGTCCTCGACTCCTGCCGGGTGCACGACGTGCCGGACGCGCTGTTCGTCCTGGACCGGGGGTCCCGCGCGGACGTCGTCGACAGCGACCTGTCCCAGGTCCGCAACACCGCGGTGTCGGTGAGCGACGGCGCCACCGCACAGCTCGACGACTGCCGGATCAAGGAGGCCGCCACCGGCGCCTGGTTCCGTGACCACGGCAGCGGGGGCACGCTCAACAACTGCACGGTGGACGGCACGCAGACGGGCGTGATCGTCACCAAGGGCGCCGACCCCACCATCGAGCGCTGCACCGTCTCCTCCCCCGCCGAGGCCGGTTTCTACGTCTCCGCCGGGGGCCGCGGCAGCTTCCTGGGGTGCCGGGTGACGGGCAGCGGCGGCTACGGCTTCCATGTGATCGACGGCTGCCGTACGACGCTCAGGAAGTGCCGTACGGAGCGGTGCGCGCGCGGTGGTTACGAGTTCGCCGACGGCGGGCCGGACGCGGCGGCCGGGTCGGGGCCGGTGGTCGAGGACTGCACCAGCGACCAGAGCGGCGGGGTGCGCCCGCCCGAGGCGCGGGAGACGGCCGTGCAGCAGACGGCGAACCCGTCACCCGGTCTGCTGGGCGCCATCCCCGGGCAGCGCAGCACCGAGCAGGAGCCGCTGCTGACCGCGCCGGAACCGGAGCAGCCCGGGCGCACCGCGAAGGACGTGCTGGGCGAACTCGACGCGCTGGTGGGCCTGGACAGCGTGAAGCGGGAGGTCCGGGCCCTGACCGACATGATCGAGGTGGGCCGGCGGCGGCAGCGGGCCGGTCTGAAGGCCGCGTCGGTCAAGCGCCACCTGGTCTTCACCGGCTCCCCCGGCACCGGCAAGACGACGGTCGCGCGTCTGTACGGCGAGATCCTGGCCTCGCTCGGCGTGCTGGAGAAGGGCCATCTCGTCGAGGTGTCCCGGGTCGACCTGGTCGGTGAGCACATCGGCTCCACCGCGATCCGCACCCAGGAGGCGTTCGAACGGGCGCGCGGCGGGGTGCTGTTCATCGACGAGGCGTACGCGCTCTCCCCGGAGGACGCCGGGCGTGACTTCGGCAAGGAGGCCATCGACACGCTGGTGAAGCTGATGGAGGACCACCGGGACGCGGTCGTGGTGATCGTCGCCGGCTACACGGCCGAGATGGAGCGCTTCCTGTCCGTCAACCCGGGGGTGGCCTCGCGTTTCTCCCGCACCATCACCTTCGGCGACTACGGGCCCGACGAACTGCTGCGGATCGTGGAGCAGCAGGCCGAGGAGCACGAGTACCGGCTGGCCCCGGGGGCGGCGGAGGCGCTGGTGAAGTACTTCACCGAGATCCCGAAGGGTGCCGCGTTCGGCAACGGCCGTACCGCGCGCCAGACCTTCGAGGCGATGGTGGAGCGGCACGCGGGCCGGGTGGCACAGCTCGACGATCCGAGCACCGACGATCTGACGCTGCTCTACGCCGAGGACCTGCCGGCGCTGCCCTGAGCCTCCTGCCCTTCTTCCCGTGGGGCCGGCAGCTCCGGGCGGAGCCGTGCCAGCAGCCGTCGGCGCTCCTCGGCGAAGGCCGGGTCGGCCTGGTAGTCGGAGTGGCCGAGGATCGGGGCGGGCAGGGGATGCCGTGCGGTGCGGCCGTAGCCGAGCGGGTCCTTCAGCGGGGCGTGGTCCACCTCCGGGCCGCTGCCGCCGGGCAGCCCGATGGGGCCGCCGATGGGGTCGGTGAGCCGGTACAGGTTGCGCCAGCAGTCGACGTCGCGGTGCAGGCCGGCGAGGGCGGCCGGTCCGAAGTGGGCCGGGAACCAGCGGCCGTAGAGCCGGGTCAGCGGGGAGCCGTAGGTGAGCAGGGCGATCCGGCCCCGCGCGGACGGGGTGAGCTGCCAGGCCGCCGCGGCGGCCAGCACGCTGCCCTGGGAGTGGCCGGAGAGAACCAGCCGGCCGCCCGTGGCCCGGGTCCAGGTCGCCATCCGCCAGGTGAGGTCGGGCACCGCGCGTTCGGCGTAGCAGGGCGGGGCGAAGGGGTGGGCGGCGCGCGGCCAGAAGGTGCCGACGTCCCAGAGGATGCCGATGGTGCGCCGTGCGGAGGCGTCCTTGTAGGCGCGTCGGCCCCAGGTGACCAGCAGTATGAAGCCCAGCCCGATCAGCCAGGAGCCCAGCGTCTGCGCGGTCTCGGCGGCGCCCTGGACGACGGGGGGTGCCCCGTCGGCGGCCCCCACCGGTGTCCTGTCGGTGCCGAGGGCGCCCGCGAGGGCCGCGGCGCCCAGCAGGAGGGTGGCGGCGGAGGTGACACCGACGACGAGGGGGCCGTCGTCGGTGAGGGTGGCCATCGCGCGGGTGCGGGCGATCCGGCGGGTGCGCTCGGGGTCCTTGGGCTCGTCCGGGTACTCCCGTTCCACGACGGCGCGTTCGGCGCGGGCCAGCCGCCAGGCGTGGCCGGCCAGCCGGCCGCAGAGCACCAGCAGGATCAGCAGCAGCGGCGGGATGACGGACGCCTGCCAGGTGAGCAGGACCGGCGGCCCCGGGATGGAGGTGCCGGTGCCGTCCAGCCAGTCGGACACGCGCTGGGCGACCCCGCCGGACATCAGTCCGCCGAGCGCGCAGGCCAGCATGGCGACCGCCGGTCCGCCGAGGCCGTGCAGTGCGGCGCGGGGGCCTGTGCAGGCGTCTGCCGCTCGACCGGCGTTCCGGGCCGGGGGGCGGGCGCGGTGCAGTCGGTGTGCGGTGACGGCCAGGGCGACGACCAGGAGGCCCTGGCCCAGAGCGATGCCGCCGAAGGTGGCGTCGCCCGCCAGCCGGCCCGTCGAGTGCCACGCCGGGCGCGCCCACCCGGCGTACAGCGCGGCGAGCACGAGCAGCAGGAGTGCGCCGAGGGGCAGCCGCCGTACGAGGTGGCGGTCCAGTTGCCGGTCGAGCCGGTGCTCGCTGCGGCCCCGGCGGCAGACCACGCCCAGCACGACGGCCGCCGTGCCGGCCAGGGCGGCCAGCAGAAGCCAGCCCAGGGTGTCCAGTGCCGTGGAGCCGCCGGGGCGCCGGTCGGCGTGCGCGGCCGGAGTGGCGACGGCGGCGGCCACGGTCAGCAGACCGGCGGCGGTGTGGGCGGCGCGCAGCCGGGCCACCAGGCGGCGCCCGTACCAGAAGCCGGGGCGGCCCAGGGCGCCGCTGTCGTCGTCCTGCCCGGGTTCGCCCTCACGGGAGAGGGGCCGCTGGGACTCGTAGGCGCTCCAGGTGCGGTGGGAGAGGTACCACAGCAGGCCGGTGAGCGCGGTGGGGACCAGGGCGGCGAGGGCGAGCCGGCGGCCGGGCGTGCTCCACCAGCCCCCGGTGCCGGGTGAGAGGAAGCCGAGCCAGGAGTGACGCGCGGCGCACGCGCGCGTGCCCGCGCACTGCCAGACGGCGAGGTCGAGCGCGACCTCGCAGGCGGCGGCGACGAGCAGCACGGTCAGGGTCAGACCGGTGAGCCGGACGATCAGGCCGTACAGGCGCACGGTGCGGGAGCGGCCGTGTGCGGTGGGGCGCATCCAGTGGGCGAGGTTGACGACCATGAACGGAAGCAGCAGCAGCCACAGGGCCCGGCTGCCGTTGCCGGAGGTGAGGTTGCACCAGACGTACGCCTCGGGCACCGGCCGGCCGCCGCCGTGGGTCCGCTCCGGCCGGGTCTCGGCGTCGACGTCGGTGGCGCGCCGGTAGACGGCGGCCGTGTCGTCGCCGGTGACCCGCACGGTGCGCGGGTCGTCCAGCATCTTCTCCGGTGTGGTGCCGCCGACTCCGTGGACCAGGAGTTCCAGGGCGGCTCCGGCCGGTGCGGGCGGCGCGGCCGGGTCCGGCGCGCGGTCCGTGCCGGGCGGTTCGGCCGGGTGGGGCGCCGCTGGATCGAGCTGTGCGCGTTCCACTGTTCGCACTTCCCCCGTGATGCCGCGTCGTCGCCTGTGTCCGTGCGGACTCCAGGATCGCCGCCGCCGGCGTGCCCGCACACCCCCTCTAACGGAATCTCCACGATCCGGGTGACGGCTGCCGGCGCGAACCACACCCGGGCCGCGCGTGTCGTGGCAGGTGCGCGTCCCGGCGGGCGATGGCGCGACGGGGGGCGACCCGTGAAAGGATGGGACGTCCGCGCACCCGCGGTACGGCGAACCTCCTCGTCGGGGCGGGTACGCCGGGCGTGTCGGACGGTGTGAGGCGAAAGGAACCGGAGCACACGTGAGCGAGAATCAGAACCTCCTCGCGGAGCAGCGGCGCGCCCTGATCCTGGACGAGGTCCGCCGCCGTGGCGGTGTCCGGGTCAACGAGCTGACCCGGAAGCTCGGCGTGTCGGACATGACGATCCGCCGCGACCTGGACGCGCTGGCCCGCCAGGGTGTGCTGGAGAAGGTGCACGGCGGCGCGGTTCCGGTGGTGGAGGCCAGCACGCACGAGCCGGGCTTCGAGGCCAAGTCGGGTCTGGAGCTCACCGCGAAGGAGGACATCGCGCGGGCGGCGGCGCGGCTGGTCGCGCCGGGCACGGCGATCGCCCTGTCGGGCGGTACGACGACGTACGCGCTGGCCCATCATCTGGTGGACGTGCCGGACCTGACGGTGGTCACCAACTCGGTGCGGGTGGCGGACGTCTTCCACACCGCGCAGCGCGCCTCGGGCCAGCGGCAGGGCGCGGCGACGGTGGTGCTGACCGGCGGGGTGCGCACCCCGTCCGACTCGCTGGTGGGGCCGGTGGCCGACCAGGCGATCGCCGCGCTCCACTTCGACATGCTGTTCCTCGGCGTGCACGGGATATCGGCCGAGGCCGGTCTGTCGACGCCGAACCTCGCGGAGGCCGAGACCAACCGGCGGCTGGTGCAGTCCGCGCGGCGGGTGGTGGTGGTCGCCGACCACACCAAGTGGGGTGTGGTGGGCCTGAGTTCCTTCGCCACGCTGGAGCGGATCGACACGCTGGTGACGGACGCCGGGCTGCCGGCCGAGGCGCGCGCGGAGATCTCGGAGCACCTGCGGCTGGTGGTGGCGGGCGAGCCGGGGGACGAGGAAGACGTCTGAGGGGCCCGCGGGAGACGGCTGAGAGGCCCGCGGGAGACGTGTGAGAGGCCCGCGGGAGACGTGTGAGAGGCCGCGGGAGACGGCTGAGGGGTCGTCAGCTACGGTGGCCTCGGTGCTCGTTCCACCGCCTTGTCGCCGTGCGTGAAGGGGGTCTTGTCCATGGCTCACCGTCTGCGTCCCGTGGAGAGCGGCTTCGTGGAGACCGCGCCGGTCCGGCTGGTCTTCGCGCGGGAGGTCTCCGCCTCCCCCGAGCGGGTCTTCTCCGCGCTCGCCGAGGACGTGCCGGGCTGGGCGCGGTGGTTCCCGGGGGTGACCTCCGCGCGGCCGCTCGGGGGCGGCGCCAAGCGTGACATCCGGCTCTGGGGCGGGACGCGGTTCGAGGAGGCGGTCCTTGTCGCCCGGCCCGCCGAGGTGTACGCCTACCGGGTCGACGTCACCAACGCGCCGGGTGCCCGCGCCCTGGTCGAGGAGTGGCGGCTGGCACCGGCCGGGACGGGCACGCGGGTGCGGTGGACCGTCGCCGCCGACGGTACGGCGGTCTTCCGGCTCGCCGTCTCCCTGGGCCGGCCGGGATTCGGGCGTGCCTTCCGGGGGGCCGTGACCGCCCTGGACCGGCGCCTGTCCGGACGCTGACCGGCCCGGGGCGCACCGGTCGTCCGGGTCGTCCGGGTCAGCGCGGCCACTCCCCCGTGGCGAGAAAGGTGCCGATCGCGGCCGTGTAAGGTGCGCTGTCCAGTCCCTGTTCGGCCAGCCAGGTGTCCGAGTAGTACTTGTCGAGGTAGCGGTCGCCCGGGTCGCACAGCAGCGTGACGACGCTGCCCCGGCGTCCCTCGGCCAGCATCTCGGCGACGATCTTCAGGGCGCTCCACAGTCCGGTGCCGGTCGAGCCGCCGGCCTTGCGGCCGATGGCCCCCTCCAGCGCCCGTACGGCGGCCACGGCGGCCGCGTCGGGCACCTTCATCATCCGGTCGATGGCGCCGGGCACGAAGCTCGGTTCCATGCGCGGCCGGCCGATGCCCTCGATGCGCGAGCCGCAGTCGCAGGTGACGTCCGGATCGCCGGTCGCCCAGCCCTCGAAGAAGCAGGAGTTGTCCGGGTCGGCGACGCAGACGCGGGTGTCGTACTGCATGTAGTGGACGTAGCGCGCGAGGGTCGCGGAGGTGCCTCCGGTGCCCGCGGTGGCGACGATCCAGGCCGGTTCCGGGAAGCGTTCCAACTCCAGCTGGCGGAAGATGGATTCGGCGATGTTGTTGTTCCCGCGCCAGTCCGTGGCCCGCTCGGCGTAGGTGAACTGGTCCATGTAGTGGCCGCCGGTCTCCACCGCGAGCCGGGCGGAGGCCTCGTACATGGTGCGCGGGTCGTCCACGAAGTGGCACCGTCCGCCGTGGAACTCGATCAGGCGGCACTTCTCCGCGCTCGTCGTGCGGGGCATCACCGCGATGAAGGGCACGCCGATCAGCTTCGCGAAGTACGCCTCGGAGACGGCCGTCGAGCCGCTGGAGGCCTCGATCACCGGGCGGCCCGGCCGGATCCAGCCGTTGCACAGGCCGTAGAGGAACAAGGAGCGGGCGAGGCGGTGCTTGAGGCTGCCGGTCGGGTGGGTCGACTCGTCCTTCAGATACAGGTCGATGCCCCAGTCCTCGGGCAGCGGGAAGCGCAGCAGGTGGGTGTCGGCCGACCGGTTGGCGTCCGCCTGGACCTTGCGGACGGCCTCTTTGAGCCAGTCCCGGTAGCCGCTGTCGCTGCGGTCGAGGTCCAGGGTTTCACCGGTCCGGCGCTGCTCGGTGGTGCTCACGGCGGGACTCCTCACTCGGGGCGCCGACGGCGTGTCGCGCGGCCGGACGCCACCGATGATAGACACCTTCCGCACGCTTCTCACCTGCATAAACACCACTTTGAGCGGGTCAAAGACGGGCCTGGGGCACGGCTCGCCAGGGCGCGTCACCGGCGCACCGCGCGCATCGGTGGGGGCGCATTCGCGCGAATGCTCCGGGCGCCGGCCGGGACGGGGTCGCGCGCACTGGTGCCGCGTGGCGAAGGGGGGCAGACTGCACCGCGCGGGACGAAGAGCCCGACGGGACGCACAGGGGTCCCGGACGGACCACGCCGGCTCGGGGACTGTGCGGAGCCAGGAGCCGGCGGCGCGCACGAGGGGCGGCAGCGATGGCGGAACCCGAGTTCACGGCCACGGGCGTGCGGATCGCCCGACGGCTGCGCTCGCTCACCCGGGCCGGGCGGGTCCGGATCAGCGACGGCAGGCTGGAGTTGCTCACCAGCTACGGCAGCGAGATCGACAGCGCGCCGGTGCGTGCGGTGCGCGCGTCCAGGCCCTTGCTGGGCCCTGCCGACCGGGCGCTCGCCGACCTCAACGGCAACCGCTACTCGCTCACCCTGGGCGCGGCGGACCCCGCTCCGGGCGAGAGCGGACCGCCGGCGGCGCGCAGGTTCGTCGAGGCCGTCCGCCGGGCGGCGGGACGCGGCGGCTGACGCCGGTCGCGAAGGTGGCTCGAAGTTGCGGTGCCGAACCCCTTGCGTCACGCTGGTCTCACGTCACTCTGGGTTTACCGGCGATAACGCTGCGAACCAGCCCGCCGGCCACGACAGCAGGCGGCAGTGTCACGCAGGCGTCCTGCTGCATCCGAAACGTCGTGTTCTTCCGGACCTCAACGTCGGGGAGTCGCAGCCGTGATCAGTCACCCAAGCAGGCACTGCACGGTGGAGCTCCAAGCCCTGCCGTCGCGGATCGGCCAGGTCCGCAGAATCGTATCGGCGCACTTGCGCTACTGGCATCTTGACGCTCTGATCGACCGGGCGGCGCTCGGTGTGACGGAGTTGCTGACCAACGTCCACCAGCACGCCCGGCCCGACAAGTTGTGCACGGTCGAGCTCGAGCTGCTGCTCGACCGGCTCACGGTCTCCGTGCGCGACCACGATCCGCGTCTTCCCGTGGTGGAGGACCTGGGCGAGATCGCGCCGCTGGCCACCGAGGGCCGCGGGCTGGCGATGGTGGCCGCGATGAGCGAGAGCTGGGGCGCGCGCCCGGACGGCGAGCAGGGCAAGGTGGTCTGGTTCACCCTGCCGACCTCCGGGGGCCCGGTCACCGTACCGGCGCGCGTCCCACGGCTGGCGACCCCGGACCAGCCCGTGCGCCGTTTCACGGCGCCCGAGCCCGCGCTCGACGGCGCCGGGCCACCCGCCCACGCTCCCGCCCGGTCCGCCGTTCCCGGCTGACCGGGCGGTGACCGGCGCGCGCTATGGCGACCGGCGGCACCGCGTACTGTCCTGTACGCGGCGCCGCCGGTCGCCGCGGGCGACGTGCCGGTGTGGCGGTGGCCGGTGTGGCGGTGTGGCGGTGGCCCGCCGTGCCGGTGGCCGGTGTGCCGCTGTGCCGGTGGCCCGCCGTGCCGGTGGCCGGTGTGCCGCTGTGCCGCTGTGCCGGTGTGGCGGTGGCCCGCCGTGCCGGTGGCCGGTGTGGCGGTGTGCCGGTGGCCGGTGTGCCGGTGTGCCGGTGTGCCGGTGTGTCAGCAGCGGCCGTGCCCCGCCGGCACACAGGCCGCAAGCGGCACCGCACGCTCGTGAACGGCCGGAGAGCCACCGCGCACACCACCGACGGCCGCCCGACGGCCGCCCAACGGCCGCCCGACGGCCGCCCGACGGGCGTGCCCGTCGTGCCCCGAGCCGGACCAGGGCGGGGTCCGCCGTGCCGGGTGGGTTCGTCCGGTGAATCCGGTGTGTCCCGGGCAGCCGGTCGGCCACGGTCGGGGCAGCTCACCGACCGTGGCCGACCGGCGGCGGTGGTGTGTCACCGCCGGTGTGGCGGTCATTCCGTCGCGATGGCCCGCAGCACGTCCAGGCGGGCCGCGCGCCGGGCCGGGCGCAGACCGGCCAGGGCGCCGGCCGTGACGCCCACCAGGGCCACCACCGCGAGCCGCGCCGGCGGCAGGGAGAAGGCGAACGCCGTGTCGCTCGCTCCGTCGGACGCCTTCACCAGCACCCAGCCGAGGAAGGCGCCCAGGGCGAGACCGCCGGCCGTGCCGAAGGCGGCGACGAGCACCGACTCCCAGCGGACCATGGCCCGCACCTGGGCGCGGGTCTGGCCGACGGCCCGCAACAGGCCGAGTTCGCGCGTGCGTTCGTGGATCGCCAGCGTCAGCGTGTTGGCGATGCCGAGCAGCGCGATGAGGACCGCGAGGGCGAGCAGGGCGTAGACGAGGGTGAGCATCATGTCGATGCCGCCCGCCGAGGACTGCGCGTACTCGTCGCGGGTCTGCACCTGCGGGTTGCCGTACCGGGCGGCGGCCTTCTCGACGGCGGCCTTGCCGGCGTCCGCGCTCACCCCCGGCTTGAGGGAGACGGCGACGAGTGTGTCGGAGTCCTGGGTACGGTGCGGGGCCCAGGCCTCGCGGGTGATGACGTAGTCACCGGCGAGTTCGGACTGACCGTAGACCGCGCGGACCGTGAAGGTCTGTTTCTTGCCGTCGGTGAAGGTGAGCTGTGCCTTGTCGCCGGTCGTCAGGCCCTGCTTGTCGGCCTCGTTCCGGGTGAGGGCGAGTCCGTCGGCGCCCAGGTCGCCCAGGGAGCCCTGGACCGTGCCGAGGTCGAAGGTGCGGGCGAGCGCGGCGGGGTCGGTGACGGTCAGGGCCCGTCCCTTGCCGTCCACCTCGGCGACGCCCCGGCCCAGGCCGACCGCCGTGTCCACCTCGGGCAGTCGCTGGATCGCTCCGGCGAGCCGGGGGCTCAGCCCGCTGCCGCCCGCGCCGAAGGACGGCGTGCTCACGGCGAGGTCGCCCGCGAAGGAGCGTGCGACCGTCTGGTCCATGGTGGCCTTGAGGGAGGCGCCGAAGACCGTGAACAGTGACACCACGGCGACGCCGATCATCAGCGCGCTCGCGGTCGCGGCGGTGCGTTTCGGGCTGCGCAGGGCGTTGCGCCGGGCGAGGGCGCCGGTGACGCCGCGCAGCCGGTCGAGCGGTCCGCCGAGCAGCCGCACCACGGTGGTGGAGGCGACCGGGCCGAGGACGACGAAGGCGACGAGGGCGAGCACGGCGCCGAGGCCGGCCAGCCAGACGGACGGGGAGACCAGGACGCCCGTCAGGGTCGCCGCGATGGCCAGTGCGGCGAGGCAGGTCCCGGCGAGCGCGCGCGTACGGGACGCGCCGGAGGAGTCGACGGCCGTCTCGCGCAGCGCGGCGAGCGGTGCGGTGCGGCCCGCCCGCACGGCGGGCGCGAGCGCGGACGCCAGGCAGACGACCACGCCGACCAGCGGCGGCAGCACCATCGACAGCGGCTTGACGACCAGGTCGGCGTCCGGGAAGGGGAACCCGATCGCCGGGAACAGCGCCTGGAGCCCGGCGGCGATCCCGATGCCGCCCGCCAGTCCGGCGGCGGACGCGGTGAGCGCGACGGCGCTCGCCTCGGCGAGGGCGGAGGCGGTCACCTGGCGGCGGGACGCGCCGAGGGCGCGCAGCAGCGCGTTCTCGCGGGCGCGCTGGGTGACGACGATCGCGAAGGTGTTGTGGATGGAGAAGGTCGCCACCAGCAGGGCGACGCCGGAGAACACCAGCAGGAAGGTGGTGAAGATGGTCAGGAACTGGCTGGAGATCATGTCGGTGTTCTCCTGCGCGGACTCCTGACCGGTGATGGCCTCGACCCCCTCGGGCAGGACGGGAGTGACCCGGCGGACGAGTTCCGCCTGGGTCACGCCGGACGCGGCCCGCACCTGGATGCTCGCCGCCTCGCCGGGCCGGGCGGTCAGGTACTTCTCCGCGTCGGCCTGGGTCATGCCGGTGAAGGTGACCTGCGCCATGCCGTCCTCGCCGCCGAAGGTGGCGAGGCCCACGATCGTCACCCGGACGGGGTCGGGGGTGCGCAGGATGGTGGTGTCGCCGATCCGCAGGCCGCCCTTCTTCGCGGTGCCCCGGTTGACGACAACCTCGCCGGGCTTCGCGGGGGCGCGGCCCTCGGCGAGCTGATACGGGTTGAGCGTGGGGTCGGTGATCCAGTTGCCTGCGACGGTGGGCGGGCCCTGGCCGCCGATGGGCTTGCCGTTCTTGCCCACGAGCTGGCCCGCGCCCTGGATGTCCGGGGCGGCGGCCGCGACGCCGGGGACCCGCTCGAGGGTCTTCACCAGGGAGGTGTGCACCGGCTGTCGTACGCCCTGGCTCTCGCCGGGTGCGGTGATGGTGTCGGCGCTGCGCACGACGGCGTCCGTGCCGCCGGTGGCCTTGCCGAACATCGAGTCGAAACCGGAGCGCAGCGTGTCCCCCATGACGAGCGTCCCGGCCAGGAAGGAGACGCCGAGGAACACGGCGAGGAAGGTGCCGGCGAAGCGCCGTTTGTGGGCCCGCAGCGAGGAGAGGCTGAGCCTGAGGGATGTGTTCATGTCCTCACCTCGAAGGCCTTCATGCGGTCCAGGACCTTGTCGGCGGTCGGGGACTCCATGCGGTCGACCAGGCGTCCGTCGGCGAGGAAGAGGACCTCGTCGGCGTGGGCGGCGGCGACCGGGTCGTGGGTGACCATGACGACCGTGCGGTCCATCTGCCGTACGGCGCGGCCGAGCAGGCCCAGCACCTCCTGCCCGGAGCGGGAGTCGAGGTTTCCGGTGGGCTCGTCGGCGAAGACCACGTCGGGGCGCCCGGCGAACGCCCGGGCCACGGCGACGCGTTGCTGCTGTCCGCCGGAGAGCTCGGCGGGCCGGTGGAGCAGGCGGTCGCGCAGTCCGACGACGTCGACAAGTGCGTCGATCCACTCCGCGTCGCCCCTGGCGCCCGCCAGGTCCAGCGGCAGCGTGATGTTCTCCGCCACGGTCAGCGTCGGCACCAGGTTGAACTGCTGGAAGACGAAGCCGATGCGGTCGCGGCGCAGAAGGGTGAGGCGGCGGTCGTCGAGGGCGCTGAGTTCGGTGTCGCCGATGTGGGCGGTGCCGGAGGTGAGCGTGTCGAGCCCGGCCGCGCAGTGCATCAGGGTGGACTTGCCCGAGCCGGAGGGACCCATGATCGCGGTGAAACGTCCGGCGGGGAAGCCGACGGTCACCCCGTCCAGGGCCCGTACGGCTGTGTCGCCCGCGCCGTAGACCTTGACGGCGTCGGTGACCCGGGCGGCCATTCCGGCGGCCGGTCCCGGGGTGGAGGGTCCGGTGGTGGCGGCGGTCGTGGTGGTCACAGGGCACCGCCCTTGCCCGGACGGCCGAACTGCTCCTCCAGCACCGACAGACGGCGCCAGTACTCGTCCTCGTCGATCTCGCCGGAGGCGAAGCGGCGGCCGAGGACGGCGAGCGGGGAGTCGCCGGCGGGGCGGCCGTCGGCGCCGCGCCAGGGGCCGGCGGCCATGCCGCGCCAGGGTCCGCCGCGGCCGCGCCACGCCGTGCGGCGCAGGACGGTGACGGCGCCGACGACGACGGCCGCCCAGATCAACGGGAAGAAGAGGATCCACGGCCCGGGGTGGCCGTTCCATTCCGCCAGGGTCTGCATCTCGGTTCATCTCCTTGGAAGGGTCGTCCGGTGATGTCTCGAGAGTGGCTGCGAGGTGGGGTCCGGGTCGTCGTACGGCCAGCGGCAGTGCGCGTACCCCGCGGGGAGTACGGGGGCGTGCGGAGGCTGCTTCCCGAAGACGGCGCAAGGCCGTGGACAGACGGTCGACTTCTGTACCTACTAGTATGTACAGTGAGGGTATGAGCACCCCGGAGCGACTGATCGAGTCCACCCGCGAGCTGCTGTGGGAGCGCGGCTACGTGGGCACCAGCCCCAAGGCGATCCTGGAGCGCGCGGGCGCCGGGCAGGGCAGCATGTACCACCACTTCAAGGGCAAGCCCGACCTGGCGCTGGCCGCGATCCGGCGCACCGCCGAGGAGCTGCGCACCACCGCGGAGGGAGTACTCGGCGGCCCGGGAACGCCGTACGAGCGCATCGAGGCGTATCTGCGGCGGGAACGCGATGTGCTGCGCGGCTGCCCGATCGGCCGGCTGACGATGGACCCGGACGTCGTCGCCAGCGCCAAGTTGCGCGCCCCGGTCGACGAGACGCTCGACCGGATCCGTGAGCGGCTCGCCGGAATCGTCGAGGAGGGCAAGGAGCGGGGCCAGTTCGCGCCCTCGCTCGACGGCGAGGAGATCGCGGCGACGATCCTCGCGACCGTGCAGGGCGGCTACGTCCTGGCGCGCGCCTCCGGTTCCCCCGCCGCCTTCGACACCGGTGTGCGCGGACTGCTCTCCCTGCTCGCCCCGCCCTCCACCACGACCGACCGGCCCGAGACCTGACGGGGAAGGACCACCCTCACGATGCACGCGATGCAGTACGAAGTGACCCTGCCCGCCGACTACGACATGGGGGTGATCCGGGGCCGTGTGGCCCGGATCGGGCACCTGCTCGACGACTGGGAGGGGCTCGGTCTCAAGGCGTACCTGATGCGCGAGCGCGGGGGCGACGGCTCGCCGGTCAACCAGTACGCCCCGTTCTACCTGTGGAACACGGTGGAGGGCATGAACTCCTTCCTGTGGGGAGGCGCCTTCCAGGGGCTCGCCCATGACTTCGGGCGGCCCGTGGTGCGGCAGTGGACCGGTCTGGTCCACGAGGAGGGCGCCGCCGCGGACGCACCCGCCGCCGTCGCCGTCCGGCATCGCCTGCCCGTCCCCGAGGGCGTGGTGCTCGCGGACTTCATGGCGGACGAGGTGGACGCGGCCCGGCGGCTGGCGGCCCGGGACGGTGCGGTGCTCGCGGCGGCGGCGGTGGACACCGGCCGCTGGGAGCTGGTGCGCTTCTCGCTCTGGGCGCACCCGGAGTCCGCGGCCGAGGCGGCGGCGGGCGACGGCCTGGGCGAGGGCGAGGTGTTCCAGGTCCTGCACGTGTCCCGGCCCGGGCAAAAGACGCTGCCGCGGGGGCGCCAGTGGTGAGCGCCGTCCGTACGGTCCTCGGCGACGTCGCCCCCGGAGAGCTGGGCGTGACCGACGCCCACGACCACCTGTTCTTCCACAGCCCCCAGTTGCCCGGCCGGGAACTGGCGGACGCGGCGGCGGCACGGGCGGAACTGGACGCGTTCCGCGCGGCGGGCGGACGGAGCGTGGTGCAGTGGACGCCGTACGGGCTGGGGCGGCGGGCCGCCGACCTGCCGCCGCTCTCCCGGGCGGCCGGGGTGCACGTGGTCTGCGCGACGGGTCTGCACCAGGCGGTCCACTACGACCAGGAGGTGCTCGCCGCACTGCGCGGCCGGCTCGCGGAGGTCTTCGTCTCCGAACTGACCACGGGGATCGGCCCGTCGGGGGTCCGGGCCGGGCTCGTCAAGGTGGCCGGAGGTTTCCACGGCCTGGACGCGCACGCCCGCTGGACGATGACAGCGGCGGCCGAGGCCCACCACGCCACGGGCGCGCCCGTCGCGGTCCACCTGGAGATGGGTACGGCCGCCCTGGACGTACTGGACCTGCTGTGCGGGGAGTTGGGGATGCCGCCGCACCGGGTGATCCTCGGGCACCTCAACCGCTTCCCCGACGCCGTGGCGCAGCGCGAGGCGGCACGGAGCGGCTGCTATCTCGCCTTCGACGGCCCGTCCCGCACCCACCACGCCACCGACTGGCGCATGCCCGGCGGGGTACGGGCCCTTGCCGAGGCCGGGTTCGGCCACCGGCTGCTGCTCGGGGGCGACACGGTGGTCGCGGGCGCGCGGTCGGTCGACGGCGGCCCCGGCATGCCGTACCTGCTGCGCCGGCTCCGTCCGCGGCTCGCCGCCGAACTCGGCGCGGACCTCGTCGACCGCATCCTCACGGACAACCCGGCCGCGGCGTTCGCCGCCGACTGGCGGTGAGCGCGGCCCGGCCGCCGCGCCGGGTCGGCCGTCCGGCCCGATCCCGCACAACCTTGGCCCGGGCCCATCTTCCCGAGGCCGCGCCCGGCCGGAGGATGGAAGGACCCAGTCACCAGCAGAGGAAAGGCGGCGACCATGTCCCTGGAGATGCGCGACCACTGCGAACGCTGCGAGACCGCCGCGCTGCCGCCGGACGCGCCGGCCCGGATCTGCTCCTACGAGTGCACCTTCTGCGTGGCCTGCGCCGAAGGAATGCGCCACATCTGCCCCAACTGCGGCGGCGAGCTGGTCCCCAGACCCCGCCGCACCACGGCCGCCTGAAGGGAACCCCCGCCCATGCCCCTGGTCCGTATCGACGTCCTCGGGGCCGGCGCCGGCCGGCTCGACGCGCTCGGCCGTGCGGTGCACGACGCCCTGGTCGAGACGCTCGGTGTCCCGCCCGACGACCGGTTCCAGGTGCTCACCGCCCACGACGGCACCCGCGGCACCCTGCGCTACGACGACTACCTCGGCGTGCACCGCGACGAGGGCGTCGTCTACGTCGCGATCACCATGCGCTCCGGCCGCACCGACGCGCAGAAGCAGGCGCTGTACCGGCGCATCGCCGAACTCGCCGAGGCCTACGCCGGGACCGAGCCCCGCAACGTGTTCGTCACCGTCACCGAGAATGGGCCCGCCGACTGGTCGCTGGGCCACGGCGTGGCGCAGTACCTCACCGGACGGTCCGCACCGGACAGGAGGGCCTGACCGCTTCCGGGGCAATTCAGGCCAGTGCCCCCAACGGGTCGTCCAGGACCGGCTGCCAGGCCATCTCGGCGGCGCCGACCAGACTGTTGTGGTCCAGGGTGCAGGGCAGGATGGGGACGCCGCCGCTGCGGCCCCACAGGCTGCGGTCGGCGACGACCGCGCGCAGCCGGTCCGGGTCGGCGTCGAGCAGGGTGCGGTGCAGCCCGCCGAGGATGATCCGGTCCGGGTTGAGGATGTTCACCAGGCCCGCGAGGCCCAGGCCGAGGCGGTCGATCAGGGCCTCGGTGGCCGTGCGGACGGCCGGGTCGTCGTAGTGGTGGCGGATCAGGTCGTTGGCCTGCTGGAGCAGGGATACTTCCGGTCCCGGTTCGCGGCCCGCCGCGGTGAGGAAGGCCAGCGGGTCGGCCTCCACGTCGAGGCAGCCGCGGCTGCCGCAGTGGCAGGGGCGGCCCTCCGGGTTGACGGTCAGGTGGCCGACTTCGAGGGCCAGGCCCGAACTGCCGGTGTGCAGCCGCCCGTCCAGCACCAGCGCACCGCCCACGCCCCGGTGCCCGGTGGCCACGCACAGCAGGTCGCGGGCGCCGCGCCCGGCGCCGTGCCGGTGCTCGGCGAGCGCGGCGAGGTTGACATCGTTGGCCGCGAACGCCGGGCCCGTGATCCCGGCCGTGCGCACGCACTCGGCGAAGATCTCCCGTACGGGCGCGCCCGGGGGCCAGGCGAGGTGGAGCGGGTTCAGCGCCAGGCCCTCCGGTTCGGCGACCGCGGAGGGCACGGCGAGCCCGGCGCCGACGCAGCGGCGTCCGGTGCCGCGCAGCAGCTCGGCGCCGGCCTCGACGACGGAGCCGAGCACCTTGGCCGGGTCGGCGTCCACGGTCTCGCAGCCCGGCGCGGTCGCCACGATCCGGCCGCCCAGGCCCACCAGGGCCGCGCGGAAGCCGTCGGCGTGCACCTGCGCGGCCAGGGCGACGGGCCCGTCCTCGGCGACCGCGAGCCGGTGCGAGGGCCGTCCCTGCGAGCCGGCCGCCGCGCCCGGCCGGGCGTCCACCCGGATCAGGCCGAGCGCCTCCAGCTCGGCGGCGACCGCGCCGGCCGTGGCCCGGGTCACCCCCAGTTCGGCGGTGAGCACGGCCCGGGTCGGGGCGCGCCCGGTGTGCACGAGCTCCAGCGCGGGCCCGAGCGCACCGCGCCCCCGGTCCAGCCGCGTCCTGGAGGTGGTCCCTTCCCCCGCCGTCCGGGGGTCCGCCTTGCCGCTCATGAGGGGGAGTCTCCCATGATCCGCAGACCCGGCGGTCTACAGGCCGCTCACGCGGAGCGTGATGTTCAGCCGGCCGGTCAGCCCCAACTCGGGCGGTGCCGTGCCCGGATGGACCCGGGGCACGCCGTGGTACGCGAGCCGGGACGGGCCGCCGAAGACGAACAGGTCCCCGCTGCGCAGCTCGACGTCCGTGTAGGGCCTGGCGCGGGTCTCGGTGTTGCCGAAGCGGAACACGCACGTGTCGCCGAGGCTGAGCGAGACGACGGGCGCGCCGGACTTCTCGTCGCTGTCGCGGTGCATGCCCATGCGGGCGTCGGCGTCGTAGAAGTTGATCAGCGCGATGTCGTACGCCGCCCCGGCGGCCGGCGCCGGTCCGAGCGCGTCCGTCACCGCACGCCGGCCCAGCTCGCCCAGCCAGTCCGGGAACGGCTTGACCGGAGCGCCGTCCCCGTCGACGACCGTGCGGGCGTAGGCGTACGGGTACCAGTGCCGGCCGAGGCAGACCTGCCGGGCGGTCATGGTGCCGCCGCCGGGCGTGCGCACCGTGCGCAGGCCGGCCGGGGGGCGTGCCCACTCCCGGCAGGCGGCGAGCAGCTCGCGCTGCCGTGCCCCGTCCAGCCAGTCCGGTACGTGCACCGCGCCCGGCGCGATCTCCGCACGGCTGCGGGGGAACAGCTCGGCGTCCATGGGTCCCATCCTGCCGGAACGGGCCCGAGCCGTGCCTCGGCTAGCCTGGACGGACGATGAACGACCGTATGACGACCCCCTGGGGCGAGCTCGCGCCGGCCCGGTTCCCCGAGGACCCGCGTGACCGGCTGCGTGCCTGGGACGCCTCCGACGAGTATCTGCTGCGGCACCTCGCCCAGGAGGCGACCGACCTGTCCGGAACGGTCGTGGTCGTCGGGGACCGCTGGGGCGCGCTGGTGACGGCGCTGGCCGAGCACGGTCCGGTGCAGATCACCGACTCCTTCCTCGGGCAGGAGGCGACGCGTCGCAACCTCGCCCGCAACGGTGTCGAGCCCGGTGCCGTACGGCTGCTCACCACGCAGGACCCGCCGCCCTCCCGGATCGACGTGCTGCTGGTGCGCGTCCCCAAGAGCCTCGCCCTGCTGGAGGACCAGCTGCTGCGGCTGGCGCCCGCGCTGCACGAGGGGACGGTCGTCGTCGGCACCGGCATGGTGAAGGAGATCCACACCTCCACGCTCGCGCTGTTCGAACGGATCCTCGGCCCGACGCGGACCTCGCTCGCCGAGCGCAAGGCCCGGCTGATCCTGTGCACCCCGGACCCGTCCCTGGAGCGGCCCGCCAACCCGTGGCCGTACGGCTACGACCTGCCCGACGGCGTCGGCGCCGTCTCCGGCCGCCGGGTCGTCAACCACGCGGGCGTGTTCTGCGCCGACCGGCTCGACATCGGCACCCGCTTCTTCCTCCAGCACCTGCCCGAGGGCCGCGCGGCCCGCCGGGTGGTGGACCTGGGCTGCGGCAACGGAGTCGTCGGGACGGCGATGGCGCTGGCGAACCCCGAGGCCGAGGTGCTGTTCACGGACGAGTCGTTCCAGGCGGTGGCCTCGGCGGAGGCGACGTACAAGGCGAACGACGTGCCGGGGCACGCCGAGTTCCGGGTCGGCGACGGCCTGTCCGGGGTGCCGGCCGGGAGCGTGGACCTGGTGCTGAACAACCCGCCCTTCCACTCGCACCAGGCGACGACGGACGCGACGGCCTGGCGGATGTTCACCGGGGCGCGGCGCGCGCTGCGGCCCGGCGGCGAGCTGTGGGTGATCGGCAACCGGCACCTGGGCTACCACGTCAAGCTGCGCCGGCTGTTCGGCAACAGCCGGGTGGTGGCCAGTGACCCGAAGTTCGTGGTGCTGAAGGCCGTCAAGCGGTAGGCGGCGCGGGCCGCCGAGCGGTGGGAGGCGCGGCGGGTGTGCCGACCACGCCGATGATCCGCTCCGCCTCCCGTGCCATCGCCTCCCGGCCCACGCCGAGGTACTTGCGGGAGTCGACCGCCTCGGGGTGGGCGGTGAGGAAGTCGCGGATGGCGCGGGTCATGGCGAGGTTCAGCGCGGTGCCGACGTTGATCTTGGCGAGGCCGCCGGCGACGGCCGCGGTCAGCTCGCCGTCGGGCACGCCGGAGGAGCCGTGCAGGACGAGCGGGACGTCGAGCGTGCCGGCCAGGCGCTTGACCAGGTCGTGGTCGAGGGCCGCGGTGCGCTCGGTCATGGCGTGGGAGTTGCCGACGGCCACGGCCAGGGCGTCCACGCCCGAGTCGGTGACGAACGCGTGCGCCTCGCCGGGGTCGGTGCGGGCGCCGGGCGCGTGGGCGTCCAGCGGCGGCCGGCCGTCCTTGCCGCCGACCTCTCCCAGCTCCGCCTCGATCCACAGTCCCTGGGCGTGTGCCCAGGCGGCGGCGGCCCGCGTCGCGGCGAGGTTCTCCGTGTACGGCAGCCGGGAGGCGTCGTACATCACGGAGCTGAAGCCGGCGCCGGGTGCCTGGCGCAGCAGGTCGTCGCTCTGCACATGGTCGAGGTGCAGGGCGACGGGCACGGCGGCGCGTTCGGCGGCGGCGGCGGCCGCGCGGGCGAGCGGCAGCAGCCGCCCGCAGCGGAACTTGACCGCGTTCTCGCTGACCTGGAGGACGACCGGCGCACCGGCCGCCTCCGC
Source organism: Streptomyces sp. NPDC006393 (assembly GCF_040628575.1). NCBI lineage: Bacteria > Bacillati > Actinomycetota > Actinomycetes > Kitasatosporales > Streptomycetaceae > Streptomyces > Streptomyces sp. NPDC006393. Next base: position 1,195 of record NZ_JBEXZD010000135.1, on the reverse strand, counting down.
GCCGGCGACGACGGCCTCGATGTGTTCCAGCGTGATGATGTTGAAGGCGACGACGGCGGAGCGCGCGGCAGCGGCGCCGCCGACCAGCTCGCCGGTGGCTGCAAGCGGCACGGCCGGTCCTTTCCGGGTGGGGGTCGGGGCGTCAGGGGATGAGGATGACCGAGCGGGTGAGGTGGCGCGGCTGGTCGGGGTCGAGGCCGCGGGCCGCGGCGACGGCGACCGCGAGCCGCTGGGCGCGGACGAGTTCGGCGAGCGGGTCGAGTCCGCCGTCCACCCACAGCCCGCCGGTGGCGCGCACCTGGTCGGCGAGGCCCTCCGGCGCCCGCCCGAGCATCCAGGTCGCCGTGCCGTGCGTGGTGATGCTGATGGGGCCGTGCCGGTACTCCATCGCCGGGTAGGCCTCGGTCCAGGACAGTGAGGCCTCGCGCATCTTCAGGCCGGCCTCGTTGGCGAGGCCCACGGTCCAGCCCCGCCCCAGGAAGGTGAACTGCGTGCAGTCGACGAGCCCCTCGGGCAGCGGCTGGGACAGCGCGGTGCGGGCGTCGGCGACGACGGCGTCGGTGTGCAGCCCGAGGTGGGCGCGGAGCAGGGTGAGCGCGGTGGTCGCGAACCGGGTCTGCACCACGGAGCGTTCGTCGGCGTAGTCGAGCACGACGACGTCGTCGGCGGCGGACATGACCGGGGTGCCGGGGTCCGCGGTGACGGCCGTCGTGCGGGTACGGCCCTTCATCCGGCCCAGCAGGTCGAGCACCTCGGTGGTGGTGCCGGAGCGGGTGAGGGCGAGGACCCGGTCGTAGGAGCGGCCGTGCGGGAACTCGGAGGCGGCGAACGCGTCCGTCTCGCCCTGCCCGGCGCCCTCGCGCAGCGCGGCGGCGGCCTGCGCCATGAAGTACGACGTGCCGCAGCCGACGATCGCCACCCGCTCCCCCGGCGCGGGCAGCGCCCCGCCGTGTCCTGCGGCGTCGGCCGCGACACGGGTCCAGCACTCCGGCTGGCTGGTCAGCTCGTCCTCGACATGGCTCATGGCCACACCCTCCCGGGGCGATGATTGATTGTTCTTGCAAGATTGCCGTGCTTTTCGAGCAGAATCAAGCATTTGCCTCCGAGTCGGGTGCGCTAGGGTCACGGAGGGTCGAGGAACGGAGGCCGCGGATGTCGCGCGATGCCCGGTGGAAGGCGCTGCTGGAGCTGCTCG